>JALRAA010000009.1 GCA_023262645.1 Burkholderiaceae bacterium | reverse complement strand
GCGGCTCGTGCTCGTCGGCGACCCGCATCAGCTTCAAGCCGTCGGCCGCGGCGGCATGTTCGCCGAACTCTGCGAGACCGGGCGCACCGTCGAACTCGACCGACTCCACCGCTTCGAACACCCCTGGGTGCACACAGAATATTCGTACAAATTCACCGTTGCAGGTGTGCAAGAAACTGCTGCGCAAGCAGGCTTGCATGCTGGGCCGGTGTGGACAGACCCGCAACACATGTTTGGCCTCTTGTGGCTAGACATTCCCCCAACCCAGGAGACAACCCGATGAAAGCCATTTGGAACGACACCGTGATCGCTGAAAGCAACGACACTGTTTTGGTTGAAGGCAACCACTATTTCCCCAGAGACTCGCTCAAACCAGATTACGTCTCACCCAGCAACCACAAAACCATGTGCGCTTGGAAAGGCCAAGCCAGTTATTTGTCGCTGCTGGTCAATGGCGAACTCAACAATGACGCGGTGTGGTTTTATGCCGATCCCAAACCCGAAGCAGAAGAAATCCGTGGACGGGTGGCGTTTTGGAAAGGCGTCAAAGTCACCGAATGAAGCCTTGCGTGGTGGCGCTGCGTTTTCGCAGGGAACGGGCTAAGTAATTACCCTAGTCGCGCACCGAAAACTGCAGCCAAGTCAGCCACAATCGACAGGTTTGGTTTTGAGGAAACAGCAGCATGGCGCACATGATCATCGATGGCAAAGCTTGTCAGGCCATCAGCGGCAACACATTAGAAGTTCGCTCCCCCGTCGACGGCAAAGTGTTTGAGCACATCCCTCGTGCGGACGCCCGTGACATTGATCTGGCGGTGCGTGCCGCGCGCTCTGCGTTATCGGGTGCATGGGGGCAGTTGAGCGCCACCGAGCGTGGCCGTTTGATGCAAAAGCTTGGCCAATTGGTCACCACACACGCGGAAGAACTGGCGCAACTTGAAGCGCGCGACACCGGCAAACCCATGACCACCGCGCGCAACGACATGGTGGTGCTGTCACGCTATTTCGAGTTTTATGGCGGTGCTGCTGACAAAGTGCACGGTGAAGTCATTCCTTTTTTGAACGGCTATCAGGTCAATTTGTTGCGTGAACCTTTGGGTGTCACGGCACACATCATTCCTTGGAATTACCCCGCGCAAATGATGGGGCGCAGCATTGCACCGGCTTTGGCCATGGGCAACGCGGTGGTGGTCAAGCCTGCCGAAGATGCTTGCTTGAGTTGTTTGCGTGTTGCAGAACTCGCTCTGGAAGCTGGTTTTCCGCAAGGTGCGTTGAACATCGTGAGTGGTCTGGGCGAAGAAGCGGGTGCGGCATTGGCCAATCACCCCGATATCAATTTCATCAGCTTCACCGGTTCCAATGAAGTGGGTGTGTTGATTCAACAAGCCGCTGCCAAACATGCGGTGAAATGCACCTTGGAGCTGGGTGGCAAATCGCCGCATCTGGTGTTTGAAGACGCCAACCTAGAACTCGCCGCTTCGACGGTGGTGCGCGGCATCATCCAAAACACGGGACAGACCTGCACAGCGGGCAGTCGCTTGCTGGTGCAGCAATCGATACACGACCCATTCGTCGCGCTGGTGGCTGAGAAATTCAAACAAGTGCGTGTCGGTACGCCCGAGATGAACCTGGATTGCGGGCCGGTGGTCAACCCCACCCAACAGCAACGCGTCAATCGCTTCATCGATCAAGCCAAAGCCAGTGGTTTGCCTGTGCTTGCGCAAGGACAGATCGATCCGGGTGTGCCTGCCGATGGCTACTATGTGATGCCCACGTTTTTTGGCGCGGTGCCACCAGACCATCCCCTGGCGCACCAAGAAGTGTTCGGGCCTGTGCTCGCGGCCATGCCATTCACCGACGAAGCGCACGCGATTTCCTTGGCCAATGGCACCGACTACGGACTGGTGGCCGTGTGGACCGAAAACGGCGGACGCCAACAACGTGTTGCCAAAGCTTTGAAATGCGGGCAAGTGTTTGTCAATTCTTTTGGCGCAGGCGGTGGCGTGGAGTTGCCATTTGGCGGCGTCAAACGCAGCGGCCACGGTCGTGAAAAAGGATTTCTTGCATTGGAAGAAATGAGCACCACCAAAACCGTGGTGCATTTCCACGGATAAATCTTGAGAGTGAAAGCCACACCATGACACAGTTGAACAAAAAAATTGCCATCGTCACCGGCGCTGGTGGCGGATTCGGCGAAGGCATTGCGCATGCCTATGTGCGCGAGGGTGCGCGTGTGATCGTTGCCGACATCAATGCACAAGCAGCGCAACGCGTGGCAGATGCTTTAGGCGCGCAAGCCAGCCCATTCGCTTGTGATGTCAGCCGCGCCGACCAAGTGCAAGCACTGGTGGCCTATTGCGTAGCCACTTTTGGCATGCCTGACATCGTGGTGAACAACGCAGGCACCACACACAAAAACCGTCCCATGCTGGAAGTGGACGAAGCCATGTTCGACAAAGTGTTCGCCGTCAATGTGAAATCTATTTTCCACATGGCACATGCGGTGGTGCCGTTGATGCGCCAACAAAAGCACGGCGTGATTTTGAACATCGGGTCAGTCGCTGGCATTCGCCCCAGACCCGGCTTGTCTTGGTACAACGCCTCCAAAGGCGCGGTCAACGTGTTGTCCAAATCCATGGCAGTTGAACTCGGTCCAGAAAATATCCGTGTCAATGCGATTTGCCCCGTCATGGGTGTGACTGGATTGTTCGAAGATTTCATGGGTCTGCCAGACACCCCCACCAACCGCGCCAAATTTTTAGGCACGATCCCCTTGGGCAGATTTGCACAAGCCAGCGATGTGGCCGCCGCTGCGGTGTTTCTGGCCAGTGATGCCGCCGAATTTTTCACTGGGCTTGAAATGCCTGTGGATGGCGGACGCACGATCTGATGGCTGGGCCAGATCACAGCATGCAGCGAGGAGCCTCCACCGAGTGAATGCCATAGACGCAACGACGCTGTCGCATTTGCAAAGTTGGCAAGGCAAGACTGAAACACGCCACGACATCCTCAGTGTGGCGCCCGTTCGCGCCATGTCTGCTTTGCTGGACCGCACCGATGCCGAACCGCGCTTGGGCGATGCATTACCAGCGTTGTGGCATTGGTTGTATTTTTGGCCAACCACCGCACAGTCCGAACTGGGTGAGGATGGCCACCCCAAAAGGGGTGGTTTTTTACCTCCGGTACCTTTTCCCAAACGCATGTGGGCAGGCGGTCGGTTGCAGTGGCACCAACCTATGCGATTGGGCGACACCATAGAACGCAGATCACGCATTGACCGTGTGCAATACAAAACCGGACGCAGTGGTGAATTGTTGTTCGTGCAAGTTCAACACAGCTACCAAGGGCCGCAAGGATTGTGTTTGGAAGAAACACATGACATCGTGTACAAGCCCTTGGCGTTAGGCCATGAACCAACCAGCACAGGCATCTTGCCGACGCTGACACCCGAATGGCAACGCGAGCTGGTGCCAGATGATGTGCTGCTGTTTCGCTACTCGGCCTTGACGTTCAACAGCCACCGCATTCACTACGACCGCCGCTATGCGATGCAAACCGAGGGCTACCCTGGCTTGGTGGTGCATGGCCCGTTGATGGCCAGCTTGTTGGTCGATTTGCTGCGCAGACACCATGGCCGCTCACTGTCCTCGTTTGCCTTCAAAGCACTCAAGCCTGTCTTTGAATGCGCCGACCAGCGGACGCTGCGTTTGTGTGCCGCAACCCCAGCGGAAGAAGTGCACGCATGGGTTCAAGACCACGAAGGCCATGTGTGCATGCAAGCCGTTGCCCACTGGTCTTCACACACCGACACGCCATGACACACGACTTGCCAGCAACAGACGAACACCAAGAAATACGCGATGCCCTGCGGCAACTGTGCGCAGGGTTTGACAGCACCTATTGGCAAAGCGTTGACGAACAACGCGCCTACCCTCAAGCCTTTGTCGAAGCGCTCACCCAAGCGGGATGGCTGGCGGCGCTCATCCCCACGCAATACGGTGGGTCGGGCTTGAGCCTGACACAGGCGTCGGTGATCATGGAAGAAATCAATCTCTCTGGTGGCAATGCCGGGTCGTGTCACGGGCAGATGTACAACATGGGCACCGTGTTGCGCCATGGCTCTGAGCAACAAAAACAAACCTACCTGCCCCGCATCGCCAGCGGCGAATGGCGCATGCAGTCGATGGCGGTCACAGAGCCTGACACGGGAAGCGACACCACGCGATTGAAAACCACCGCAACCAAACATGGTGACCGCTACAGAGTGAATGGTCAAAAAGTTTGGATATCACGGGTGCAGCATTCCGACTTCATGGTGTTGCTGGCACGCACCACGCCGTTGGCTGAAGTGACGCGCAAAAGCCAAGGCTTGTCGGTGTTCATTGTCGATGTGAAACAAGCGCTGTCCAAAGGCATGGTGCTCAAGCCGATTCGCAACATGCCCAACCATGAAACCAACGAAGTGTTTTTTGAGAACTTGGAAATCCCAGAGGACAACCTGATCGGCAAGGAAGGCGAAGGCTTTGCATACATATTAGATGGCCTCAATGCAGAACGCGCGTTGATTGCGGCCGAATGCATAGGCGACGCTTATTGGTTCATTCGCAAAGCCCGCGACTATGCCAACACACGCCAGGTTTTCGGTCGCCCCATCGGTATGAACCAAGGCGTGCAGTTTCCGATTGCCGACAACTTGATTGAAACCGAAGCCGCTAACCTGATGCGGTACGAAGCTTGCAAACGGTTTGATGCACACCAAGCCTGCGGCACACAAGCCAACATGGCCAAGTATTTGGCGGCCAAAGCCTCTTGGGAAGCCGCCAATGTGTGCTTACAAACGCATGGCGGTTTTGGTTTTGCGAGCGAATACGATATTGAGCGAAAATTCCGTGAGACAAGGCTGTACCAAGTGGCACCTGTGTCGACCAATTTGATTTACGCCTATGTCGCCGAACACGTGCTGGGCCTACCGAAGTCTTACTGATGTCTCACACCCCATCCTCTCAACCGCTGGACCACGTGACCGTGGTGTCTTTAGAGCATGCCATCGCCGCACCGTTTTGCACCCGACAACTCGCCGATTTAGGCGCACGCGTCATCAAAGTAGAGCGCCCCGGAGAAGGCGACTTTGCCCGTGGCTACGACAAACGCGCACGCGGTGCTTCATCGCATTTTGTGTGGGTCAACCGATCCAAAGAAAGTCTGGCGCTAGATTTGAAACAACCCACCCATTTGTCCGCGTTGAAACACATACTCGGCCATGCCGATGTGTTGGTGCAAAACCTGGCTCCGGGTGCGACAGCGCGCATGGGTTTGGATGCGGCCAGCTTGCGAGCACTGCACCCGCGCCTGATTGTTTGCGATATCTCCGGTTATGGACTGGACGGCCCTTACCGCGACAAAAAAGCCTATGACCTGTTGATACAAAGCGAAGCGGGTTATTTATCCATCACTGGCACGCCCGAGCAACCCAGTAAAAGTGGCAATTCCATCGCCGACATTGCTGCTGGCATGTACGCCTACAGCAGCATATTGGCGGCCTTGGTGCACCGAGACAAAACCGGTGAAGGCGCACATATCGATGTGTCTATGCTCGAAGCGCTGACAGAGTGGATGGGTTTTCCCATGTATTACGCCACCGATAACGCAGCGCCACCCCCGCGCAACGGTGCTTCGCATGCCACGATTTATCCCTACGGGCCGTTTGTGGCCGGTGATGGAAACAGTGTGATGCTGGGTTTGCAAAACGAACGCGAGTGGTTGCAGTTTTGCGAAGTGGTCATGCAAGACATTGCATTGGCCAGTGACCCGCGTTTCAACAACAACCGGTTGCGCCATGAAAACCGCCACATACTCGAGACCATCATCCTCAACGTGTTTGCCCGAATGACGGCAGCTCAAGTGATTGAAAAACTCGACCAAGCGCAAATCGCCAACGCCCGCATGAACAACATGGCAGACGTGTGGGCGCATCCCCAATTGCAAGCACGCAAGCGTTGGGTAGACATCGATTCACCGGTGGGCAAATTGCCTGCCTTGTTGCCTCCCGGGCACAGCGATGCATTTGAATACACCATGGGTGCCATACCCAGTGTGGGCGAGCACACCGACAACATCCTGGCGGAATTTGGGATCACGCTTTGACAGTCACGCTTGAACGCGTCAGCCCACTTGGCGCTTCGCGATGAACAACACCGATATCCGACTTCTCGGCTTGGCCTCATTTGCCAGCATGGCCTCCATGCGCATGTGCGACCCCATGTTGCTGCAATGGGCGCAAGAGTTTCACGCAACACCCGGACAAGCATCGCAGGTGATCGCTGCGTTTGCGATCGCCTACGGCGTGATGCAATTGATACACGGCCCCTTGGGTGACCGCTTCAACAAAGTGCGATTGATCGCTTGGGGCGCCGCCCTGAGTGCGCTGCTGAGTGTGCTCACTGCCATGTCTGCGGGCATTGACAGCTTAGGCTGGAGTCGCAGTGCCATGGGCGCTGTGGCTGCAGGCATCATTCCATTGAGCATGGCGTTGATTGGCGACAAAGTTTCTTACGACCGCAGACAACATACCTTGGCACGGCTCATGAGTGCCACGGTTTCAGGTCTCATGGCTGGGCAATGGTTTGGCGGTTTTGCGTCGCAATACTTGGGTTGGCGCTGGGCGTTTTATGCCTTGGCTACGTTGTTCGCAGGTGCAGCCATTTTGCTCATGCGCAGCGAAATGTTCCGCACTGCCGACACGGTTTCACACAAAGGGCCTGACAGTGTGGCGGCCTATCTGCGAAATATGCGGAGCTTTTTTCAAGCCACCCTGGTTCAAAAAGTCTTGCTGCTGACTTGGCTAGAAGGCGTGTTGGCATTCGGCGCACTGGTGTTTATTCCCAGTGTGTTGATCAAAGATTTCCACATGAGCAGTTCGGCAGCAGGCTCTGCCATGCTGCTCTATGGGTTGGGTGGCTTGGCCTACAGCCATTTCGCAAAAAAATGGATCGCTTGGTTGGGCGAAGCCGGTTTGGCCATCGCAGGTGGATGTCTGATTGCCACTGGGCTCGCCTTGCTCTTACTGACACAACAAACTGCAGGTGCTTTGTGTGCCTGCTTGGTCACCGGCATGGGTCTTTATATGTTGCACAACGTGTTGCAAACCCAAGCCACGCAAATGGCGCCTGACAACCGGAGCACGGCATTGACCATGTTTGCCAGCCTGCTGTTTTTGGGTCAATCGTGTGGGGTGGTGCTTTTGTCTTGGAGCGTCGACGCCAACGTGTTGCATGAAACATTGGCTGCGTTTGCCGTGGCGGTGGTGTTGACCGGTCTGGCTGCATCCCGGCAAAGCCCTGGCAAGGCAACGCAAGTTAGCTGAATTTTTTGATCATCAACTGGTTGGTATCCATGTTGATCGCCGACTCAAAACTCGAAGCAAATTGCTTGGCGCCACGCAACAACATACGCACGGGCACCCCGTTGATGTAAGAGAAAGAATGCCTTGCAAACAAAACAGGGCCGTTGGGAGTCTCGCGCACCGCAAATTTTTGTTGTGTCAATTTTTCATTGACTTGTTCGCATAACTTTTGCACTTCAACCAAAGGCGTCGAGGTGCTGGTTGGGAAGGCTTGGCCAATGAATATGATTTGCTTGGAATCGGTGTTGACACGCACCCAAAACGGATACAAGAAACCGCGTGTGCAGTAAATATCCCCATTTTTTTCAAGCCGCGCATCGGTTCGGTTGGCATTGAAATAGTCACACACCAATTGGTTAGTCACCTCAAAAGGTTTCCACACTTTGGGGCTGTCAGCGTCTGCCTTTTGTGCGCGGGTTTCTTCCATGACTTCAAGCGCGTGAACCGCCAACTTGGGAATTTCAACTTTCAAAAAGCCCGCCAATCGCAAATTGTTTTGCAGCGCAAGTTGAATTTCATCAAACTGCGGCGCTTTGACTTGCACAGCAGATGGCGCAGTTTGCATGACCATATCTTTGTAATAGCGCTCCGGTTTGGCCATCACAAAGTCTTTGTACAGAAAGTAGTCTTCGATGATTTTTTGCAACGTGATGCCAAAGAAAAAATGCCGAATATCTTTCTTTTCAAGCACGTCGTTGTAGAAAAGTTCGAAGCCGTATTCGATCTTTTCCTTGAATTCAGCTTCTGTGCGTACGACCATAAATGCCCACAATTCCCAGTTAAATACACATCAGAATCATAACCAATGACACCGAACGTGCGTGTAAATTTTCAATGTTTAACCACAACCCACAACAACCCTATTGTGGTATCGGATCGATTCACTGAATATTGATGTGAATCAGCAATTTTTCAATGTATCTTGTAAAAAAATTTGTCCAAGGAAGCATTTAAAAGGTTTTATTTATTATTTTGGAAATTGTTCATACGGTGGCAATAGGGGCAGCGGGTGAGCCGATGGCACCGGGCAGCCGCAAAGGCGGCGCGGTCAACAAAAACCGATACCGCTGATGCGCTCGCAGCCAATTGGCCAACGGGGTCAAATGCCAGAGCTCACCCAAATGCACACCCAGCTTGAACAGGCAATGCTCATGAAGCGGCAAGCTGGAGCAGGCCATGTCGCCCGGCTTGGCGGGATGGTATTCCACCGCATAGTTGTCAGCGATCAAAGCCACCAAGCCACTGTCAGTGATCCATTGTTGGAGTTTTTCGTCGCGGCCATCCAATGAACACCCCGTGCGGGCCAGCACATCCGCATTCGGTTGGCGGTTCATTTGCAGCAGCACTTCACCAAAGCCGGTGTGTATGCAGACCATGTCGCCGCTTTCAATCTCGATACGGTCTTTGTCCAATATGCGCATCCAAGTGTCGTACCCCACCGCCTCACCGGTATGACCGAGATGCGCATGCAAATCCACCAGCACTGCCCGCCCTTGCACACAACGCTCTGCCATGACCTCTATACCCAGCGCCTTGGCATAAGACGTGGAAGCCTTGGGAATGTTGATGAAATCGAAAATGCCCGCACCATCGGGCTTGTCGGGTCCGACCACATCGACGCCTGCGCGAAATCCGTTGTAGTAAAGCGGTTCTGGCACGCCATCGCCATCGGCATCGAACATGGAACCTGCGTGCGCCAGACTGTCCCATTGCGTGCTGTATTGCAAATGCATGATCACCAAATCGTCACTCATCACATCGGTGCACATAGGGTCGTCACACCACATTTGGTAATTCATGTTGGGCTTGCCATTGCGTACCGTGGGACGCAACACAGGGGCACTGCGCCTCGGGTTGAGCACATTACCGCCCGGAAAATCCAACGGTAAGCTGAGGTTGAAGGTGATGCCGTGCTTGACCTCGGCCATGCCTTGCATGACTTTGTCTGGGGTCAATAAGTTCATGCGCCCTGCTTGGTCGTCTGGGCCGAAATCACCCCAAGTCGAGCCCGGTGGTCTGTGTTTCCAACGCGTTGAACTGCTCATGCGCTCTCCCCTTCAATACCTGCCAGAAGATGTTCGGGTATTTGCTACAACGCTCGACGAAGTTTGCTGGCAATCTCACCGATGATGCCTTTGCGAAACAGCATCACACACACCACAAACACGAGACCTTGAACCACCGTCACCCAAGAGCCCAATTGCGCCAAATAGTTTTGCATGCTGACAATGACAGCAGCACCGACCACGGGACCAAACATCGTGCCCAGACCACCGACCAAGGTCATCAGCACCACTTCGCCAGACATGGTCCAGTGCACATCTGTCAATGAGGCCAATTGAAACACCAAGGCTTTGGCGCCGCCCGCCATACCAGCCACCAGACCAGACAACACGAATGCCATCCATTTGAATTTGTCGGTGTCATAACCCAAAGACAAAGCGCGTTGCTCGTTTTCGCGAATCGCCTTGAGCACTTGCCCAAAAGGTGAATGCACAATCCGCCACACCAATCCAAAGCCCGCAAAAAACACAGCCATGACAAACACATACATGCTGGCGGGTTGGCTCAAATCTATGAGGCCGAACAACATGCCGCGCGGCACGCCTTGTATGCCGTCTTCGCCGCCAGTGAATGGCATTTGCAGGTACACAAAAAAGACCATTTGCGACAACGCCAAAGTGATCATGGCAAAGTAAATGCCCTGTCGACGGATGGCCAGCCAACCCACCAACCCAGCCAAAACCGTGGCGCACATCGTGGCAAACAACACGCACAACTCAGGTGTCCAACCCCAGACCTTGGCGGCATGTGCTGCGGCATAGCCAGCGGTGCCAAAAAACATGGCATGGCCGAAAGACAGCAAACCACCAAACCCCAACAACAAATTAAAAGCACATGCAAATAAAGCAAAGCACATGACTTTCATCAAAAAAACCGGGTACACAAAATAAGGGGCGATCGCAAAAAAGGCGAACATCAACCCCAACGCCACCCATTGGTGACGCATGTCTTGGCTGTGGATGGAAATGTTTTTCATGGTCTTATTTTTCTGTTCCAAACAGTCCAGCGGGTTTGATCAACAACACCAGCGCCATGATGACAAAAATGACCGTGTTCGAAGCCTCGGGATAGACCACTTTGGTCAAGCCTTCGATCAGACCCAAACCAAACCCCGACAAGATGGCACCCATGATCGACCCCATGCCACCGATCACCACCACCGCAAACACCACAATGATGATGTCAGCGCCCATCATGGGACTGACTTGGTAAATGGGTGCAGCCATGACACCCGCAATCGCCGCCAAGCCCACGCCAAAGGCATAGGTCAATGTGATCATGCGCGGCACATTGATGCCAAACGCTTGCACCAAAGACGGGTTTTCCGTCGCTGCGCGCAAGTAAGCGCCCAGCTTGGTGCGTTCAATGACAAACCAAGTGCTCACACATATCAACACAGAAGCTACGATCACCCATGCTCTGTATTTCGGCAAAAACATAAAGCCCAAGTCCACCGCGCCCATGAATATGTCTGGGACGGCATAGGGCATACCAGACGCGCCATACACATTGCGAAACAAACCTTGTATGACCAGCGCCAAGCCAAAGGTCAGCAGCAAACCATACAAATGGTCCAACTTGTACAAGCGCACCAACATGGTTCTTTCAATCAACGCGCCTGTGGCCCCAACCACCAAAGGCGACACCACCAACGCCACCCAGTAATTCAAACCCAACCATTGCAGCGACAAATACGCCACGAACGCACCCATCATGTATTGCGCGCCGTGGGTGAAGTTGATGATGTTGAGCAACCCGAAAATCACGGCCAATCCCAGCGACAACAAGGCGTAGAAAGAGCCGTTGATCAAGCCGATCAACAGTTGACCAAACAAAGCCTGCGATGGGATGCCGAACAATTCCATGTGATGATCAGTTCTTCACCAACGGACAATCGCCTTCGCTCAAAGGGCGAAACGCTTGGTCAGCGGGAATGGTGGCCAACAATTTGTAGTAGTCGTATGCACCCTTGGACTCGGAAGGTTTTTTCACTTCAAACAAATACGCAGGATGCAGTTTGCGACCGTCTTTGCGGATACTGCCTTTGCCAAACAACGCATCATCGGTGGGCAGGTCTTTCATTTTTTGCGTGACCTTGGTGCCATCGTCGGTTTTCGCAGCATCCACTGCTTTCAAGTAATGCAAGATACCTGCATACACACCGGCTTGGTCCATCGATGGGTATTTGCCGCCATTCAACGCCGCAAACCGTTTGGACCAGGCGCGGGTTTGATCGTTCAAATCCCAATAAAACGTTTCGGTCAAGTACAAGCCTTGTGCTTTCTCTAAACCCAACGCATGAATATCCGTCAAAAACACCAACAAGCCCGCCAGTGTTTGTCCGCCTTTCACAATGCCAAATTCATACGCTTGTTTGATGGAGTTGGTGGTGTCACCGCCTGCATTGGCCAAACCGATGACCTTCGCTTTGGAAGCCTGTGCTTGTAACAAGAAGGACGAGAAATCTTGCGTGGCCAATGGATGGCGAACTTTGCCCAGCACCTTGCCACCGTTTTTCAAAATAACAGCTTCGGTGTCTCTTTCAAGCGCTTGTCCAAAGGCATAGTCAGCGGTTAAAAAGAACCAACTATTGCCACCGTGCTGCACCACGGCTTTGCCTGTACCGTTGGCAAGCATCCAGGTGTCATACAACCAATGAACCGTATTGGGTGAACACGCCTTGCCAGTCAAGTCTGCTGTGGCAGCACCGGTGTTGATATGGATTTTTCCTTTTTCGCGCGTGACTTGGCTGATGGCCAATGCGACCGAGGAAGTGGGCACATCGATGATCATGTCCACTTTGTTTGTGTCATACCACTGCCTCGCGATATTCGACCCGATGTCTGGTTTGTTTTGATGGTCAGCGCTGACCACCTCCACTTTCAAGCTGCTCTTGGTGCTTTTCAAATAATCTTCAACAGCCATCTTGGCAGCCACCACAGAGCCCGGCCCACCTATGTCTGCATACAAGCCTGACATGTCGTTGAGCACGCCGATCTTGACGATACCGTCAGAGATTTGGGCGTGTGCTTGCCAACCTGCGGTGGTCAGCATGACTGCCAACAGTGTTCTCAAAGAAAATTTCATGGTGATTCCCTCGCTTAAAAATCAAATACCCAAGTACTGCTTGAGCATGTCCGTGCGGCTGTCCAGTTCATGTGCGGCAAACCCTTGCACCACTTGCCCATGCTCCATCACATAGAACCTGTCTGACAAGCCACTGGCGAAACGAAAATTTTGTTCAATCATGACGATGGTGAATTGGCGCTCGCGCAAGGTTTGGATCATGCGCGACAACGCTTGCACGATCACCGGTGCCAAGCCTTCGGAAATTTCATCCAACAACAACAAGCGGGCACCCGTTCGCAAAATACGCGCAATGGCCAGCATTTGCTGTTCGCCGCCCGACAGTCGTGAGCCGGGACTGTTTCGCCGTTCGTACAAATTGGGAAACAGACTGTAGATTTCATCCAAGGTCATGGCACCGGGCGCGATCACCGGCGGCAACAACAGGTTTTCCTCACAACTGAGGCTGGCAAATATGCCGCGCTCTTCCGGGCAATAGCCGACACCCAAACGTGCAATTTGGTGGGTCGACCAACCCACGGTTTCGTGCCCCAACACTTGTATTGAACCGCTGCGCTGTCCCACCAATCCCAAAACAGATTTGATGGTGGTGGTTCTGCCCGCGCCATTGCGACCGAGCAAGGTGACCAACTCGCCTTGGTTCACCACCAAATCGACACCGTGCAATATGTGCGATTCACCGTAGTACGCATTCACCCCTTGCAAGCGCAAAAAGGGAACCTGCGCCTGAGCATTTTCAGTGGCCATGCAAAGCATCCAATGCGTGCTCGGTGCTGCCCATATAGGCTTCCAACACTTGCGGGTTGGCAGACACCGTCTGATAAGGACCTTCGGCAATGATTTGACCGCGTTGCAACACGCTGATCGTGTCTGCAATTTGCGAGACCACGCCCATGTTGTGTTCGACCATCAGCACTGTGCGGTTGGCGCTGACCTTTTTGATCAGCTGTGTCACTTTGTCTACGTCTTCATGGCCCATGCCTTGTGTGGGTTCATCCAACAGCATGAGTTCGGGCTCAGTGGCTAAAGTAGTGGCGATTTCTAAAGCGCGTTTTCTGCCATAAGCCAACTCAACCGCTTGCACTTGCGCGAATTCGGACAAATCCACTTGTGACAGCAAATCCATGGCTTTGTCATTGAGCAAATGCAACCGCGATGCCGAACGCCAAAAATCGAAAGAAGAACCCTGTGCACGTTGCAAAGCAATGCGGACATTTTCAAGCACGGTCAAGTGGGGAAAGGTGGCTGAAATTTGAAACGAGCGCACGATGCCGCGTCGGGCCACTTGCGCGGGTTTTTCATGGGTGATGTCGTGCCCGTTGAACAACACGCGGCCGCTGGTCGGAATGAGAAATTTGGTCAGCAGATTGAAGAACGTGGTCTTGCCCGCGCCATTGGGGCCGATCAACGCATGAATTTCGCCCCGGCGAATTTTCAAATCAACCGCATTGACAGCCACAAATCCCTTGAACTCTTTGACCAGTTGGTGTGTTTCCAGGATGACTTCGTCGACCATCTTCAGCGCCCATTCACGACATATCAGCAACAAAGTATCTTCGCGCCTGACAATGGGCCAACCACCTATGGTTAACCCTCGCTTTATGGCGCTGTTGCCCGCCGCCGACGTCAATAGCGGTTATAGATTTCCAAAGCTTTGAGCATGGATTTTTCCTTCTCAATGATCGGAATCATTTTGGATTCTTTGTCGTCGTATTGCTTGAGCAGTTCCACGACGCGTTCTGCGGCCGCCATGGGCACCACCACCACACCGTCGGTGTCGCCGACGATGTAGTCACCGGGGTTGACCCATATATCGCCACATTTCACAGGCACTTGTTGTTCAACACCCACCATGCGACCCACCGAGGTGGCAGGGGTAATGCGCCGAGACCACACAGGAAAACCAATGCGGCGTAATTCAGCCACATCGCGCACAGCGCCGTCAATCACCGCGCCCGCCAAACCGCGCACCTTGGCCGTGGTGCCCATGAGGTTACCCATGGCAGCGATATCGATGCCGTCTTGCATCACATACACCAAGACAGAACCGGCAGGCGCTTGGTCAAGCAATTCCAAAGCCAAGTTCGGGTACTTGCGGTTGTCGTTCTTCAACACAGGGCGCAACACTGCGGTGGCAGCGCGGCCCACCACGCGCGAATCGAAAATCGGTTTCATGTCGGCAGACATCCAACCGCGAGCACCGGTGGCCTCTTCAATCGCATCGGCAATATTGCCCGTGCTGTTTTCAGGCAATGACAAGGCTGCAATGATTTGTTCTTCGGTCATGGACCATGACGGTTGACCTGATAACAAATACAAAATGAACAAAACCAAGTGAAGAGATCGACGCATATTCGGCTCCTTGTATAAAGCTCATAAATTAATTCAACACATCATAACCAGCCACAGAGATCAAATGGTTTGAATGGGCTGAACCAGCATTTAACTCAATGATCTCGAACGCAAATAGATGGCCATGATTTCAATCACCAAAATGATCGCCACGCCGTAAATCATCAAGGGCATCAACCACAACATCACCAATCCCGTGGCGATCAATGGAATTGGCAACTGTCGCCAAGAACCCCAATCAGCCTGAGGCATCAAACCAAGGGCTCTTCGATATCTTTTGAAGACCATCATCCAACCCGAGATGACAGAAAAAAGCATGCCAAGGCCAAACAAAACCAACAGTGCTTGATTCCACCAGCCCAAATCTCCTCTGTGAAAGGGAATTCCGATAGCAGTTGCTTGGCCAAAAAGCGTTTGATCTTTCCAGGTGCTAAAGAACAAAATCTCACCGGAATAAGCGTCGATTAGTAAATCAAAACGTTTGAAAGGATCAGCCCTCTCCACATGGGCTGCACGCCATACACCCAATTTTCCATTCGGAGGTATCAATTGAAATCTAACATCACCCACCTTTGAACTGATAGCCTGCCATACCGCATGTACAGGCAAGGGTGAGTTTTCCAAATTCATCACCGATTGAAAGGAGGATGGAACCTGCGGTGGCGCTTGACCTGCTGCATCCCGAAGATACCGAATCTGCTGACCAGTGTATTGACTCCAAGTCAAACCTGTGGTGATGATGGCCAAGCTCAACAAGGAAAACGTTAAACCTAACAGGGCATGCCATTTCCTCCAGGCCACTCGCCCAGACCAGGATTTGTCAGGGCGTAAATCCCTGACCCTCTGAGGCCAAGCCAACACCACGCCTGTGATCAACATGATCCACAGCCACGTTGCGCCCCATTCAATCAGCCAACGCCAAGCATCGCTCTGTAATAAAGTGGAATGCAGTTTTTTTGACCAGTATGAGAATCGTTGCTGTTGCTCAATGACACCGAGGATTTGTAAGTTGTAGGGATTGACATAAACAATTTTTGAATTCTTGGGAAAACCGAACAATGACCGCAAAAACGGTTGCGGTGATTCCATATTGGTTTGTGAATGCATGGCATGTCCACCATGGCGAGACTCTTCATTTTTTTGAGAAGGTTTGGGTGGAACAAACACCACTTGATGCGATTCACCAGACAAACTAGAAGGCGAAATCGCATACAAACGCCAATCAGGCGGTACTTGCGTTTTTGCAACATCTACTGCTTGATCTAGAGAAGCATATGCTGATTCAATCGATACGTGCTCCAGCTCACCATACAAAAATTTTTCAATTTGAGGGTTGAACACATACAACAAACCGGTCAACACCGCCATCAATACAAATGGTGTGGCGAGAAGTGCCGCCCAAAAATGAATGCGCCAAATCAGTTGATTGCGTGAAAAATTTACCATTTGCACTCTACTCCTGCGTAAGCCGTGAAAGGCATGCCGGGCGAATACAAAGCACCACTTGAGCTGCTAGAGGCGCTGTCTGCCCACCGGACATTTTTCAGATTCATCAGTTTCAAATTCATCGCCACATCTTTTGAATAGGCATATCCAACCCTTAAATTGAACAATTGATGGCCAGCGTAATCTCCATATGCGTTTCCTTGATCCAATTTGTACGGTCCCACATACACTCTCTCCAATTGAATGGTCGACACATCAGACGGTGTCCAATTCAGTCGTATGTTGGACAGTTTGCTGGGTGCCTGCTCGATGGTTTTCCCGGAATAATTGGTCGTGGCTGTGACCCAATTTATATATTTGTGCTCGGCAAAGGAGGTGGCAAACTGAATGCCAAATTGTGCATTCATCTTTTTTTCAAAACCCAGTTCTATGCCTCGGTGCCTGGTGATCCCATTGTTGGTTTGTACGGCATAGCCAGTACTGTCTTTCAAACTCAATAGATCATTGGATTTGGTGAGTTGATAGGCCACCAAATCATATTTGTAATCGCTGCTTCCCCCACGAATTCCCAATTCGTATTGCTCTGCCAAGATCGGCTTT
>JALRAA010000099.1 GCA_023262645.1 Burkholderiaceae bacterium | reverse complement strand
TCTTCCGATCTTAGGCTTGGCGTGGCGCAAAGCCATGGCCAGACCGGTGGTGTTGCTGGCCATTTCGCGTGAAGGGGAAGAAGCGGCATTGTTGGAATGTCTGGCGCAGCAGCCCACGTATTTACAAGATGTGCAATGGTGGTTGGTGCCGCGCCACCCGCAGCGTTTTGAGCAAGTGGCTGCCTTGGTGCATGACAAAGGTTTGTCCTTACAACTGCGCAGCGATTGGAGCGCGACGCCAGATGTGCAAGCGTGTCGCAGCGACACGCAAGTGGTCTTGGGCGACAGCATGGGCGAAATGCCGTTTTATTTCGGCGTGGCCAGTGTGTGTTTGTTGGGGGGAAGCTTCGAGCCCTTGGGCGGTCAAAACTTGATTGAGGCCTGTGCTTGTGCATGCCCTGTGGTCATGGGGCCGCACACATATAACTTTGCGCAGGCCGCGCAATTGGCGCTGCAAGACGGGGCGGCAGTGCGCGTTCAAGACATGGCCGAGGCAGTGAAGACCGCATACCAAATTGCCATGGACCGCCAAGCCTGCGAACGTAAATCAAGTCTGGCAGTTGAATTTGCGGCGCGCCACCAAGGGGCGGTGACACGTTGCCTGCAGTTGATGCAACCCTTGCTGTGAAGCCGATCAGGGAACCAACAAGTTGTTGATGTTTTGCAGGTCTTCTAATTGCAAAACACCGCTGATTTGTCGCAATTTCAAATGGCCCATGAGCACGTCATAGCGCGCTTTGGCTAACTTGGCCTTGGTGTCAAACAATTTGCTTTGGGCATCCAGCACATTGATGTTGATGCGAACACCCACGCTGTAGCCCAATTTGTTGGCGTCCAGTGCCACTTGGCTGGAGTCTTCAGCCGCTTGCAATGCCTTGACCTGACTCACGCCAGACACCACCCCGTAAAACGCACTGCGGGTGCTTTGTGCCACGGTACGGGTGATGGCATCGACATCGGATTCGGCTTTTTGGGTCAGCGCCATGGTTTCTCTGACGCGGTTGGTCAAAGCATTGCCATTGAACAACGGGTAGCTCACCACAATCGCACCGGTGGCAACGCCATAGCGTGAATCGATGGTCGAGCTGATGGTGCCGCTGGTGTTGTTGGTCAAGCTGTAGCTGAGTTGCAAATCCACCGTGGGTTTCAATGCAGATTGCGCTTTGTCGGTTTCAAGCTTTGCCACATCGCTGGTGATGCGGTATTGCTTGACATTGGGGTTGTTTTGCTCGCTGAGGGTGACCCATTCTTCAACGCGTTCAGGCACGGGGCCTTTGGGCACAATGGTCAATGACACCGATTTGGGTTCAAGATTGGGTTTTCCTACCAGTTGGTCCAGTGCCATTTTTTTCACACGCAAATCGTTTTGTGCAGCGATTTCTTGTGCCATGGCCAGGTCATAGCTGGCTTGTGCTTCGCGGGTGTCGGTGATGGTGGCTGTGCCGACTTCAAAGTTGCGTTTGGCAAAAGCCAGTTGCTCAGACACGGCTTTCATTTGCGATTGAATGAAGGCCAGGCTGTCTTGGCTGGCCAGCACGTCGAAATAGGCTTGGCTCAAACGAACCATCAGGTCTTGCTCGGCGGCTTGCAGTTGGGCCTCAGCCACTTGCAATTGCAAATTGGCTTGTGACACTTCGGCTTTGTCCCCTGGCCTGAAAACTGGTTGCGAAGCGCTGACCGTGCCGGTTTGTGCGCTGTAGGTGTGCGCTCTGGGAAAAGCAGAGGTGTTTGGGGTGGGTGACATCGCGCCGCCATTGTTTATGTTGGCACTGGCACTCAAAGCAGCGGTGGGGCCCAATTTGGCTTGTGCTTGCTCGACTTTCAAGCGGGTTGCCTGCGCTTGGATTTGTACAGACTTGAAGTTGGCGTCGTAGCCTTTGGCGATGTCGTAGAGCTCGACCAGACTTTGGCCGCTGGCAGCGCCTGTGAAGGCCAACGACATGGCCGCTATCAAGGGCAGTGTGCGATACAAATTCATGGTCTTCCTTTTAGTAACTTCAGTTTGTCAAAATTGAAAAGCAGTGTTTTCGGCGAAGCCGTGTAAGCGCGGAGTCACCACATCCCACAAAACGCGGCTGTGGCCAGTGCCATCGGCTTGTCGCTTCACCAAGGTGGTTTGCATGATGGGCTCTTCGCCCACCACAGCCAACAATCTGCCCGACGGTTTGAGGAGTGTGAGCAGTTCATCTGGCACTGTGGCCACCGACCCGCCCAACACGATGGCGTCAAATGTGGAGGGGGGCAAAGCACGGGGTACACCTTGGTTGTGCAAAAGACGAACATTGTGAATGTCTGCTTGTTGCAAATTTTTTTGCGCTTGTGCGAGCAAGTCTGCATGGCATTCCAAGCTGGTCACATGCGCACATGACAGGGCCAACAACGCTGTCAAATAACCAGTACCTGTGCCGATTTCGAGCACTTGCTCGTGCGCTTGCAAGCCGAGGTCTTGCAAAAGTCGGGCATCTACCCGAGGCGGCAACATGTGCTCTCCATGGCCGATAGGAATCTCTGTGTCGCTGTAGGCCAGGGCATGGAAGGCGCTGGGAACAAACCATTGGCGCTCCAGACGGGACAAACGCGCGAGCACATTTTTGTCCAGCACCTGCCAGGTGCGGATTTGCTGTTCAACCATGTTGAAGCGGGCGATTTCCGTGTTCATTTCAGCAAGAAAATTCATAAAAAAGCCATTCTAGCCAGCGGGGTGGGTCGCAGCGCTCGATTTGCCGTGCCAAAGTTTTTTCAACCATTGGCTCAAATCATCGATGTAACAGTAGACCACAGGCACCACCACCAGCGTGAGTATGGACGAGGTGATGACCCCACCGATCACTGCTTGCCCCAAGGGCGCACGCTGCTCGGAGCCTTCAGTGACTGAAAACGCCAGCGGAATCATGCCAAACACCATGGCCAACGTGGTCATCAAAATCGGACGCAATCGCACTTTGGCAGCCAGCAACAAGGCCTCGGTTCGGCCAAGCGGTGCTTCATGCGTGCCGTCGCCTCGGTCTAGGCCCTCGCGGGCACGAATGGCAAAGTCCAGCAACAAAATCGCGTTCTTGGTGACCAAGCCCATCAGCATGATCACGCCAATCACCGAGAACATAGACAGTGTGGAGCGAAACACCATCAACGCACCCACCACGCCGATCAAAGTCAATGGCAATGCGGTCATCAACGCCAAGGGCTGCAAAAAGCTTTTGAATTGGCTGGCAAGAATCATGTAGATGAAGATCACGCCCATGGCCAGTGCCACCACAGCGTATTGAAAGGATTCCTTCATGTTTTTGGTGGCTCCACCAAACTGGTAGCGGTAACCGTCGGGCAGCGAAATACCGGCCATCATGGTTTGAATGTCTTTGGAAACTTCGCCTGTGGCGCGGCCATACGTGTTACCACTGAAAGCCACTTCACGCGACAGCTCTCGGCGGTTGACTTGGTTGGGGCCAACGCTTTCATTGACTTGCGCCACTTGGTTCAAGCGCACGATGCGGCTGCTGCCGTCGGGGTTTTGACCGATATTGAACGGCAAGCGCTCGAGGTCATGGGGATAGGTGCGCAGAGTGGGGTCCAGCCTGACCTGCACATCGTAAGTTTGGTCGTTGTCCGCACGCCAAACACCGACATTTTGTCCGGCCACCAAAGTACGCAATTGGTTGGCAATGCTGCCCACGCCCAGGCCGAAATCGGCGGCGGCTTCGCGTTTGACGGTGATGTCGACGGTGGGTTTGTTGGGCTTGACGCTGGACTCGATATCGACCAATCCTTTGATGTCTTGCAAGCGTGTCATCACCACGGCGGCAATGCGTTCGAGCTCTGCCTGGTCGGGGCCCAGCAAATAA
Source organism: Burkholderiaceae bacterium (assembly GCA_023262645.1). GTDB lineage: Bacteria > Pseudomonadota > Gammaproteobacteria > Burkholderiales > Burkholderiaceae_C > Limnohabitans. Next base: position 2,341 of record JALRAA010000099.1, on the reverse strand, counting down.
AACTCGATTTGCTTGCTGCCTCCCACTGAGTCAAGCAGGCCCACATGGGTCACGGTCAGTCCACCCATGCTTCTCAAGCGTTCGCGAATGATGGGGGTGAAATCGTTGACATTGAGTTTGCGCAGTTGGCGATCGACCAAGCGGTAATAAATATTGGCGTAAATTTTTCCATTGGCGTTACCCGTGTTGATGGTGCTCAGGGTGTAGCGAACTTCGGGGAAGCTGCGCAACATGCGCTCGACTTCACGCGCTTTGGCTTCGGTGACTTGCAACGAGGAGCCCACCGGCACATAAAACGTGACACTGGCTTCGGAGTAATCGGCCTTGGGCACAAATTCAGTGCCCAAAAAACGCACCATGAAAATGCTGGTGATGAAAATGCCCAGCGCCACCAGTACCGTCACCAAACGGTGCCGCAAAGCCAAGCCAAGCATGCGCTGGTACACACGACCCAGCGCTTCGGTGGCGTCTTCGAACCATTGGGTGACGCGTCCCAAGGTCATGTCGTACCAACTGCGTTTGGGGTTGTGCTGACCACCACGGTGAATGCTGGGGTCGTGCCAGACGCTGGAGAGCATCGGGTCTAAGGTGAAGCTGACAAACATGGAGATCAGCACCGCAGCCACGATGGTCAAGCCAAACTCGTGAAAAAATTTGCCAATGATGCCCTGCATGAAACCGATCGGCAAAAACACCGCCACGATAGAAAACGTGGTGGCCAGCACCGCCAAACCAATTTCCTTGGTGCCTTCCAAAGACGCATTGAAAGCGGATTTGCCCATTTGCACATGGCGAACAATGTTTTCTCGCACCACAATCGCGTCATCAATCAACAAACCGATGCACAAAGACAAAGCCATCAATGTGATCATGTTGATGGTGAAGCCCAGCATGGCCATGAACAAAAACGTGCCGATGATGGCGATGGGCAAGGTCAGGCCGGTGATGATGGTTGAGCGCCAAGAATTGAGAAACAAAAACACGATCAACACCGTCAGCAACGAACCTTCGACCAAGGTTTTTCGCACGTTGTTCACGCCCACACGGATTTGTCGTGATCCGTCGTAAATGTTTTGCAGTTTCACGCCGGGTGGCAATTGGGTAGACATGTCTTGGACGGTGCGAGCCAAGCCGTCAACCACGTCAATGGTGTTTTCGTCTTGCGACTTTTGCACCGACAACAGCAGCGTGCGTTCGCCGTTGTAGAGCGCCAAGTTTTCTAGCTCTTGTGCACCGTCGTTGACCCGGGCCACTTGCGACAGTCGCACGATACTGCCACCTTTGCGCGCCACGATGATGTTGCCGAAATCTTCGGGTCGGTGCATTCGACCCTGCACTTGTACCACGCGGTCTTGTTGCAATGAACGAATCGATCCCACCGGCAAATCTTGGTTCTCGTTGCTGACCGCATCCACCACCTGTTGCGCAGTGATGCCCAAAGACTCCATGGCCTGCGGGTTGAGGTAGAGATTGATTTCGCGTTTGGTGCCGCCCACGACCACCACGGAACCCACGCCGCGCACATTTTCCAAACGCTTTTTCAGCGTTTGGTCGGCCCAATTGGTCAACTCCACTTGGCTGGGTGGTTTGACGCCTTCGGGCAAGCTGGACTTGTCGGTGATGACTGCCAATGACCAGATCGGGCGACTCGACGGGTCAAAACGCAAAATGCGCGACTCCTTGACCTCGGGGCGCAAAAACGGATGGACATTCGAAACTTTTTCACGCACATCGTCGGCAGCTTTGCGACCATTGACAGTCAACTCAAACTCGACAATGACCACGGACAAACCTTCGTAACTGCGAGAGGTCAGTGCACTGATGCCCGCGGTGGAATTGACCGCCTCTTCAATTTTTTTACTGACTTCGCTTTCGATGATTTCGGGCGAAGCGCCAGGGTATTCGGTGGTGATGACCACAACCGGCAAATCGATATTCGGGAACTGGTCGATCTTGAGTTTTTGAAACGAAAACAAACCCAGCACCACCAAGGCCAACATGACCATGGTGGCAAACACCGGATTGCGCAGGCTGACTTGGGTGAACCACATGGCTTAGGGCTTGCTAACAGGGGCTGATGTGTTGCCAGACACCACACGCAGGTTCAAACCTTCGCGCATGGCACCCACCCGAGATGAAAGCACTTGCGCGCCTTTTTCAATGCCTTTGATTTCTACCCACACCGACTCATCGGAACCCACGCGGCCGCGTTTGCCCAGCGTCACCGCCTGATGGCTCAAGCGTGAACCGTTGAGCACTTGTACATAAGGTTCGGGTTTGTCGGTGCGCACAAATTCCAGCGGTACAGCCAATACCTGTTGACGGCCCAGTTCGAGTTGGC
>JALRAA010000098.1 GCA_023262645.1 Burkholderiaceae bacterium | reverse complement strand
TGTGTCTCAGGCTGGATTGGCTGCAGGCATCGGCGAGCGATTTGGCTTGCACAAAACATTGAGCGCAGTGAAAAACATACGCGGCATCGGCAAGCGCCACATGCTGCACAACGACTTGGCACCGCGCATGGAGATCGACCCGCAAACCTATGCGGTGCGAGCCGATGGTCAATTGCTCACCTGCGAACCTGCGAGCAGCTTGCCCATGACGCAACGCTATTTCTTGTTTTAGCATGGTCCATTTTTCTAAACTCATTCGACAAGGCCAAGGCCTGGCCAACGCTTTGCTCAAGCGCGCGGCCTCCGTCAGCTTGGACTGGGACGTGCGACAAAAAAGCCGTTTTGAAACCACCGACTCAACCGGTCGCAGTGTCGGTGTGTTTTTGCAGCGCGGGCAAGTGGTGCGCGGCGGCGATGTGCTGGTGGGCGAAGACGGTTCGTTGCTGCAAGTACTGGCCGCGCCGCAAGCGGTATTGCGCATCACGCATGACGCGACACACGGCAGTGCGTTTGACCTCACGCGTGCGGCTTATCACTTGGGCAACCGCCATGTGCCTATCGAGTTGCAAGCCGACCACCTCAAAATAGAACCCGACCATGTGCTGGCCGATATGTTGCGCGCCATGCATTTGCATGTGGCACAGGTCCATGAACCGTTCGAACCCGAGAGCGGCGCTTATGGCGACCAAGCCAGCCATGGCCATGGATCGCATGCCGCGCATGACCACCATTCACATGTCCATGACCACAGTTCGCACCATCATCCGCATGTGCACGGCCCTGATTGCCAGCATGACCATTGATCACACCGCCGTGACAAGATGAACCCCGCCACAGACATGCATGCGGCGCAACTGTTGTGGTTGATGCAATTGGCTTCACCCGCCTTGCCTGTTGGTGGTTTTTCTTATTCAGAAGGGCTAGAGGCTGCGGTCGAGCACGGTTGGGTGAACGATGAACACAGCGCCTGCGAATGGCTGCTTGACCAATTGCACTTGGTGCAATCTCGCAGCGAATGGCCGGTAGTGGCCCAAGCACTGCGCGCGTGGCAGCACCAAGATAAATTGCGTTTGCAAGAACTCAGTGACTGGGTGCTGCACACCCGAGAGACCTTCGAAATGCGTTTGCAAACCGAACAAATGGGTCGTTCGTTGTTGGCATGGTTGCGCAACCACCCGTCTGCCAACACCAACGACATCGATTTGTGCGACAGCCTGCCACCCACTTGGCCGGTGGCATGGGCGCTGGCACTGCACACGCACACCATACCCGTGCGAAACGGTGTGCTCGCCTGCGCATTCGGTTGGGCAGAAAACATGGTGCAAGCCGCCATGAAATCGGTACCGCTGGGTCAACTCAGCGGCCAACGCATATTGGCCGCTTTGAGCAGGGAAATTCCCGAAGCGGTCGACCACGCACTGGCTATGCCTGACAATGGTCAGCAAGCCTTCAGCCCGCGTCTGGCGATTTTGTCGGCGCGCCACGAAACCCAGTATTCAAGATTGTTTCGATCATGAGCACCCCTCTTCACCATATTCCCCATCGCCACAAAAAACTCCCGCCTCTGCGTGTTGGCATTGGCGGCCCAGTCGGCTCTGGCAAAACCACTTTGCTGGAGATGCTGTGCAAAGCCATGCGCGACCAATACGACCTGGTTGCCATCACCAACGACATCTACACCAAAGAAGACCAGCGCTTGCTCACCCTCAGCGGCGCATTGCCCGCTGAACGCATCATGGGGGTAGAGACCGGCGGTTGTCCACACACGGCCATTCGTGAAGACGCGTCTATCAATCTTGAAGCGATTGACCGCATGCTCGAAAAATTTCCCAATGCAGATGTGGTGTTTGTCGAAAGCGGCGGCGACAACTTGGCGGCGACTTTCAGCCCAGAGCTCAGCGACTTGACCATCTACGTCATCGACGTGGCCGCCGGTGAAAAAATTCCGCGCAAAGGCGGCCCTGGCATCACCAAGAGCGATTTGTTCATCATCAACAAAACCGATTTGGCCCCTCACGTGGGTGCCAATTTGGAGGTGATGAAAGCAGACACCGAGCGCATGCGCAGTGGTGCGCAAGGACTCAAACCCTTTGTGATGACCAACCTCAAAACACTCAGCGGCTTGGACAGCGTGGTGAAATTCATTGAAACCAAAGGCATGCTGGCAACGGCTTGAAAACACCATGAAAACTTTTTTTGCGCTGCTGTTGTTGGCGATGAACTTGTCCGCGCATGCAGACGCACCCGTGTATGGGCCAGAGTTGCAAGGCTTCGAATACCCCGCACCTGTTTCGCATTTTCATTTCATCGCACAACGACAGCCGATACAAATGGCTTATTTGGACTACCAACCTGCCAAACCCAAGGGACCGGTGGTTGTGCTGTTGCATGGAAAAAATTTCTGTGCAGCCACTTGGCATGACACGGCGGTGGTGCTTCAGCAAGCGGGTTTGCGCGTTATCGTTCCCGACCAGGTCGGCTTTTGCAAATCCAGCAAACCCATCAGCTACGAATACAGCTTTGACGAATTGGCAGACAACACGCATGCACTTCTGAAATCTCTCAAGATCTCCAAAGCCACGGTGATTGGCCATTCGATGGGCGGCATGTTGGCCACGCGCTATGCCTTGATGTTCCCCCAAGAAGTCACGCAATTGGTGATGGTCAATCCTTTGGGATTGGAAGACTGGAAAGCCTTGGGCGTGCCCTTGCCCACGCTTGAGCAATGGCATGCGCGTGAACTCAATATGTCTGACGAACGCATGCGCAATTACCAACAGAGTACCTATTACGCCAACGAATGGAAGCCCGAATACGAACCCTGGGTGCAAATGATTGCGGGCATGTACCGTGGCCCTGGCAAAGAAACCGTGGCTTGGCACTCGGCCTTGACCTACATGATGATCGTGGATCAACCGGTGCTCTACGAATTCGCCAAGATCAAAGTGCCCACCGTGCTGCTGATCGGCGAAAAAGACACCACCGCCATTGGCAGAGATTTGGCACCCGAGCCGTTGAAGTCGGCACTTGGCAACTACCGCGCACTGTCACTCAAAGCGATCAAAACCATTCCAGGTGCACGGTTGGTGTTGTTTCCTGATTTGGGCCATGCCCCGCATGTTCAAAACCCCGAGCGCTTTCAAACCGCGTTGGTCAACAGCTTGGTGGCCTTGGAAGAGGATTGACTAACGCACCGCCCAACCACCGCTGACCGGAAAAACCTGACCCACAAAGCAGTCGGCATGGCGGCTGCACAAATACGCTGCGAACTCGGCATCTTCCTCGGGTTTGACCAAGCGGCCTAACGGTACTTCACGCTTCAAGCGCTCGATGAATCGGGCATCGGTTTGAATATGTGGCGGGAAATAGGTCGGGTTGTCGACAAAATTTTGTGCGATCGCATTGACCTGAATGCCCAGCGGCGCCAATTCCACGCCGACAGCTTGCACATACGCCAATTGCGCACCGCGTGCTGCGCTGTAACTCGACGATCGCTTCATTCCGCGCAAGGCGCTGGCACTGCCCATCACCAACACCTTGCCATGGCCCCGCGCTTGCATTTGCGGCAACACCGCTTTGACCAAACGCTGCAAAGGATGAACCATGGAGTTGAACATGTGCTGCCATTCGTCTTCATCCACTTCAGCCACGGGCGTGGCAGGGGCCGCCACGGCCAAATTCACCAGCAATACGTCGACTGGGCTGTGGCGTTGAACCAAATCCTGTGCAGCTTGCGGTGGTGTCAAATCGTGGGTGTCTGCCAATACTTGGGCGCCATGCGCGGTCAAGGCTTGGCACAAAGCCGGTCCCATGAACACATCCGCTTGCGTGACCACGATACGCAGACCTTGCAACATGCTTTACTCCGGCAAACCGTCTTCATCGCCCACGGGCAACAACTGCGCGTCTGGCAGGACCGGTCTGGGCTTGCGTTTGCCATGGGTGGTGATGATTTCCACATACACCTGCGTGGCCTGTTCTTTGGCTGCCGAGTCGATCGATGCAATCACCGCAGACAAATGCACCGGTTGCGCTGTTTCTGCGCTCAGCCCAAATTGGCATTGGAAGTCCCAAAAGTCCACCTCGGCGGGCAAGGGGCGGCGACGCTCTCGCTTCAAATATTTGCGCACATCGTGCTTGATGGCATCGAGCACCCGATCTGGATGCCGTCCTTCCACCTGCAAGGGATAAGTTTTTCTCATGCAAGGATTATGCGGCCCGGGCATTGCACCGGCATCTGCGGGCTGATAATGCAATTTTTATCCATGGGTGTGTTTGCATGGCTGCTGTGATTGCCATTTGTATAGGGGCCTGTTTGGGTGCATTGGCACGCTGGCAACTGAGTGTTCACTTCAACACCTCCGCCTTGTTGCCATGGGGTACGCTCTATGCCAATTTGATCGGTGGCTACCTGATCGGCGTGTGTGTCGCCGTTTTTCAGCAAGCCCCTGAGCTCGATCCTGTGTGGCGCTTGCTGCTGGTCACAGGTTTTTTGGGCGCGTTGACCACGTTTTCATCGTTCAGCAGCGAAGTGGTGCACATGTTGCTCAATGGACGGTACGCCACGGCCCTGCTGACCGCTGGCTTGCATTTGTTCGGTTCGTTGCTGTGCACCTTGGCTGGCATCAAGTCGGTCGAATGGCTGTGGGCGCGGTAAGCAGCCTGTCAGCAGCTTGTCCGACAGTGGCCAGCACATGAACACCTCTGCTGTCTCCGTCAACCGCTTGTCTCAGTTAGAGCTTGCCAGAACCGCCATCATGCAGGACGGTGACACGCATTCACCCCTGGTCTCCGATTGGATCAGCCAAAGCTGGCAACGTTGCTTGGCGCAAGGCATGCAACCGCACTACCAAGTGGGCTTTGATCCTTTGTCCAGTGCGCATATCAAGCGCACGCTGGACCAACACCATGAACTGATTCAAGCAGCCCGTCCAGAGCTTGAGCGATTGGGCCGCGCCATTGCAGGCACCTCTTTTTTTCCACTGATCACTGACGCCAGCGGCGTGGTGATCGATGTCGGTGCTGGCGTTGACCGGCATGACCGGCGGGTCGATGTGATCGCCCGGGTCGGGGTGGACTTGAGCGAGCAAGCCGTGGGCACATCGGCCATTTGTGCCGCGCTGATCGAGAAAAAACCCGTGTGGTTGCACCGTGGCGAACATTTCTTCAAAGACACCTCGATCTACAGTTGCGCCGGTGCCCCTTTGTGGAACGGTCACGGCGATTGCATCGGCATGCTCGACTTGACCGCGGTCATGAGCCAAGAACGCCCTGAGCTCACCCATTTGGCCGCGCTGTCTGCACGCAGCATCAGCAACGCTTTGTTGTTGCGCCAACCGCACCATTTGCTGCTGCGCTTGAATTGGCCCGGACGCTTGATGGCAGACGACAACGACGGTTTGTTGCTGCTCAACAGCGAAGGCGAGGTGTTGGGCGCCAACATGTTGGCGCGTGACATGCTCCATTGGGTGGGCGATAAACCGCCGCATGCCAGCGACTTGTTCGCCATACCAACGGGCCTGCTGTTCGATGGAGCCGATCAAACCCAGCCCATGGAAGTGCCGCTGTGGTCCGGACTGCATTTGCAAGTGCAATGCGTTTTGCAGCATAGTTGCAACAATTCGTCACAACCGGCTACTACAGGCGCGTTGCAACAACTGCAACTGGCCATGATCAATAACGCTATCTCCCACGCCAAAGGCAACGTGGCGCAAGCCGCGAAAGCATTGGGAATCAGCCGCGCCACCCTCTACCGAAAACTGTCGCGCAAGAGCAGCCACTAGGCTTTGTAAGCCCATGCCTAGGCGCATAGAATGCGCGCTTGCCCATACCTCGGAGCTGGCTATGCAGGGACTACTCTCTTTTTCTAATGCGGTTGACCGATTCAACACATGGATCAACCGCTATGTGATCTGGCTGATATTGGCCGCCACACTCATCAGTGCGGTCAACGCCATGGTTCGCAAAATTTTCAACAACAGCTCGAATGCTTTTTTAGAAGTTCAGTGGTATTTGTTCGCAGCATCATTTTTGTTGGCCTCTTGCTATACCTTGCTGCAAAACGAACACGTCAAAATTGACGTGGTCTATTCCAGGTTCACGCGCCGCACCCAAACACAAATCGACATCTTCGGATTTGCTGTTTTCATGTTGC
>JALRAA010000097.1 GCA_023262645.1 Burkholderiaceae bacterium | reverse complement strand
GTTTGAATCGGTGTGAATGACCACGTTGGCAATGTTTCGCTGGACAAAAATGGACCCGGGCAAAGCTCCGGTCACTTCTGTGGCAGGCACCCGGCTGTCCGAGCAACCGATCCATAAATATTTGGGCGACTGCTGGCGCGCCAATTTTTCAAAAAACCCCGGGCGCTCGCGGCTCATGCGGTCAGCCCATGCGCGGTTGTTTTCAAACAAAGTGTTGAGCGGTGTTGGCATAGGTCAGTGGTTGTCGCTGCGACGGTATTTGGCCATCAATTGTCTGGCTTCTTTCTCGTGCTGTTTGACTTCATCCAGATTGGCTTGGATTTCTCGCATTTGGTTTTCGAGCTGTTTTCGGTGCTCGGCCAACACGGTGATGAATTTTTCCAACTGCGGCACGGTATCGCGCGGGCTGTCGTACATGTCGATGATGTCTTTGGCTTCCATCAACGACAAGCCCAAACGCTTGGCGCGCAAGGTCAAACGCAAGCGTGCCCGTTCTCTGGCGCTGTAGATGCGGTTTCTGCCGCCCGGGCCGTGCCTTTCTGGACGCAGCAAGCCCATGTCTTCGTAAAAACGAATGGCACGGGTGGTCAGGTCAAATTCTCTGGCCAGGTCGCGGATGGTGAATTGGGTCGCCATGAAGACAGTCAAACACGGTTAACGTTTACGTAAACGTCAATTATCAAGCAAAATCCCTTGGTATGAATGTGTCAGAAAAAGAATTGCATTACCCGCTTGGGGATGCATTGCCAACCCCCGGTTCTCATCTCACGGTTGCCCCTGGCGTTCACTGGTTGCGCATGGCGCTTCCTTTCGCTTTGGACCATATCAACCTGTGGCTGATCCGCGACCAGTTGGACGGGGTTGACGGCTGGTGCATCGTCGATTGCTGCTTAGACAATCCCCAAACCCGTGCGCAATGGTTGCAAGTCTTTGACGCGAGCCTGATGGGGCTTCCGGTGTTGCGGGTGCTCGCCACGCATTTGCACCCCGACCATTTGGGCTTGGCGCATTGGCTGTGCCAGCACTGGCAGGTTCCCCTCTACATCAGCGCCACCGACTACCACACCGCCCGTACGCTGATCGCCAACCCACCGCCTGCACAAGGCAGCCAATCACAGGCTTTTTTCAGATCACACGGTTTGCGCGATCCAGAGGTGTTGGCGGCGCTGACAGACCGCAGCTTGCAATTTGTGCACATGGTTCCGGCCTTGCCGCCGCAATTTGTGCGTTTGACCGATGGTCTGGTGTTGCGCATAGGTGACCATGACTGGCATTGCATCAGTGGCTATGGCCATGCCCCGGAACACATGGCGTTGCACTGCCCCGCGCTTCATGTATTGATCAGTGGCGACATGGTGTTGCCGCGCATCTCTAGCAACATCAGTGTGTACGACACCGAACCGCAGGCAGACCCGTTGCGCTTGTTCATGCAGTCATTGAACCGCTACACCGAATTGCCTGCGGATTGTTTGGTGCTGCCGTCGCATGGCAAGCCCTTCACTGGCTTGCACCAACGCATTGCGCAATTGTTGCAACACCACCAAGACCGGTTGAATGATTTGCGCCAAGCATTCAATCCAGACGGCATGACCGCCATGGACGCCCTGGCTGTCTTGTTTAAACGCCCGCTCGATGCACACCAAACCACGTTCGCCTTGGGTGAATCTTTGGCGCATTTGCATTGGCTGTGGTTTGGCGGCGAATTGCGCCGAAGCCTGTCGGCTGACGGTATCTACCGCTTCACGCCCACTGCGGCAATGCTTCGTCCCTGAGTTGGGCACGGCGCTGGGCATAGTCCGGCACCACGGTGCGAACCGTTTCCCAAAATAAGGGGCTGTGGTCCATTACACGCAAATGGCTGAGTTCGTGCGCCACTACATAATCAATGATGTCCAGCTTGAAATGCACCAAGCGCCAATTCAACCGTATGCTGCCATCCGAACCGGCGCTGCCCCAACGGGTGCCCGCATTGCTGAGCGATAACTTGCGCCATTGCACGCCCAAAATGGGCGCGAAATGGTTCAAACGTTCAACAAACAATTGCTTGGCCTGGGCCATCAACCACGCTTGCACCGCATCGCGGATTTGCGCTGGGCTGGCGTTTTGAGCGACCGACACGCGCAACAATCCTGTGACAGGTGAACCGGGGGTTGGGTCAACGGCTTGCAGGCAAGCGCCGGCTTCGCTGAACCAATGCGTGGCATCCAATTGCAGCCGAACGGTTTCGCCCATATAAGGCAAGCAAATACCGTCGCGCCATTCGATGATGGTGGACTCCATGTGCTTTCGCCGTTCTTGCATCTCTTGCAATTTGCGCAAAATCCACGCGCCCTTTTCATGCAAGGCTTGCTCAATGGCGCCGATGCTGACCCAGCGCGGCGCACGCACATCCAAACCCTCTGGCCCGACCGACATGCCAATGGTTTTGCGACGACTGCGGGTGAGTCGGTAGTCGGCACTGCCCACCCCTAAACGGATGAATCGGTTGGCGCGTGTATGCTGAAAATGCGCCGTCTCCGTGGCCAAATGCATTTGATCGTTCGGCGTCAGTGTGTGGGTCGCAAAAGGTGCGGAGACAGTCGGCGTCTGGTTGGCGGGCTCCCACCAATCGAGCGCGAGTTGCACAAAGGACTTCATGCCACTTCGGTGCTTGGCGGATAAGCCAATGGATCCAACTGGCGCATTTCAGCCTCGATCCATTGCGATACCTCGGCCATCAAGTGGTCGGCTTGGCGGCCCTCGCTGGCAATAGCGGGGCCGATCGACACCGTGACCACGCCGGGATGTTTGACAAAGGCTTTGCGCGGCCAGCACACCGCCGAATTGACCGCCACTGGAATGACGGGAACACCCGTCTCGATCGCCAGTCGGGCGCCGCCCGATTTGTAGTTGCCCGCTTGACCACGGGCGATGCGCGTGCCTTCGGGAAACATGATCACCCAAATGCCTTTGTGCAGCAAATCTTTGCCTTGCTGAACCACTTTTTGAAAGGACTGCGATTTTTGTTGTCGGTCGATATGAATCATGTCCAATTGCCCGATCGCCCAACCAAAAAAAGGCACATACAACAATTCGCGCTTAAACACATAGGCCAAATCTTTGGGCATGATGACTGGCATCAAGAATGTTTCGTAAGTGGATTGGTGTTTGACCAGCAAGATACAGGGTTGGTCAAGCGCTGGCAAATGGTCTTGCCCTTTGATTTGATAGCGGATACCGAGTATGTAGCGCGCCCCTTGCACAGCGAGGCGCAACCAAAAAACAGCCATCCGATAAAGACGATGCCCATTGAACTGCAACGCAGCGGCACTCAACAACACCAGCGCCACGGGCACCACCGTGATCAGCATCCACAACATATGCAGCACGGATCGCAGAAACGCCATCAACGCACCGGGGCTCTGGAAGGCGTGTGGTGGGCTGCTTCGCCTAGCGCCAACACCCAATCGGCAAACGCAGACAAGTTGTCGTGCACCATGGTCTGTGGCGGGAAATTCTCGGGTGGGATGCTGCCGCTGTAGCCCTCGCTCTTGCCGGTGCACACCAAATGGGTTTGGCAACCTGCCAAGGCCGCGGCTTGCGCATCACGCAAGGTATCCCCCACGGCATGCACCTGGTCTAAGGGCACGCCAAAGCGCTCACCGATTTGCTCGAACAAACCCGGCAAGGGTTTTCTGCATTGGCAGTTGTCTTGCGGCAAATGTGGGCAAAAGAATATGGCATCCACCCGACCGCCGGCAGCCGCCAGCAGTTTGTTCATCTTGTCGTGCATCAGGTTGAGCGTGGCCAAATCGAACAAGCCACGGCCCAAACCGGATTGGTTGCTGGCGATGGCAATGTGCCAACCCGCTTGACACAAACGGGCAATGGCTTCGACGGAGCCCGGCAGTGGCAACCATTCATCGGGCGATTTGATGTAGTCGTCGCTGTCGCGGTTGATGGTGCCATCGCGGTCCAGAATGATGAGTTTGGTGTGCATGGCGACTTACTGTGCCAGACGCGATATGTCCGCGACTTGGTTCATGTGTGTTTGCAGTTGCTTGAGCAATGCCCAGCGGTTTTGCCGAATCTGAACATCGTCTGCATTGACCATGACATCGTTGAAGAAATGGTCAACCGCTTCACGCAAACCCGCGAGTGTTTTCAGGTGCGCGGTGTAATCGCTTGCAGCGAAATAAGCGTTGGCCACAGGCACCAAGTGAAGCAACTGTGCATGCAGTTGCTGTTCAGCGGGTTCGGTCAATTTGTCCGTGTCAATTTGGACAGCGATTGGCTGATCGACTTTTTTCAAAATATTGGTAATGCGCTTGTTGGCAGCGGCAAGTGCTTGGCTTTGCGGCAAATTGGCAAACTCAGCCACAGCATCCAAACGGGATTTGATCTGGCTCCATCCTTCTGCGGTGTCCACAGCAAGCACCGCCATGATGTGGGTCAACGGCTTGCCTTCTGCTTCCAGCAGGCTGATGAGACGCTCTTGGAAAAAAGTTTCCAATTTGTCGATGTCCAAATCTGCTGCTACTTTGGCGGGAAACACAGCCGCCGTGCTCTGGATCAAACTGCGCACACGAACCGCTAAGCCTTTGTCAAGCAACATGCGTGTCACGCCCAAGGCATGGCGACGCAACGCAAACGGGTCGCGGTCGCCGGTTGGCAAATGGCCGGTGCCAAACATACCGACCAATGTCTCCAACTTGTCGGCCATGGCAACGATCAAACCCACATCGTTGCTGGGCAATTCATCCCCAGCAAATCGGGGTCGGTAATGGTCAGCAATGGCTTGGGCAACCAGCGGGTCTTCTCCGTCATTCAAGGCGTAATAGCGTCCCATCACGCCTTGTAATTCTGGGAACTCGCCCACCATGTCTGTGAGCAAATCGGTTTTGGCCAACCGCGCTGCCCTGACCGCATGGTGCTCCAAGGTTTCGTGGTCTTTCAACGCAGTTGTCCAACCCGATTGCACCAACAACTTGACCAAGGCTTGCGCGATCGCACAGACGCGCAACATGCGCTCGCCTTGCGTGCCCAATTGGTTGTGGTAGATGACTTTGTCCAAACCCGACACTCTGGACTCGAGCGATTTTTTTCGGTCTTGGTCAAAAAAGAATTGGGCATCGGCCAAACGTGGACGCACCACCCGTTCGTTGCCACCGATAACGGCTGAAGGATCTTCGGGGCGGATATTGCTGACGATCAAAAAACGGTGGCTCAGTTGCCCATCAGACTTGAGCAGCGGAAAGTATTTTTGATTGGCCTTCATGGTGAGCGTCAGGCATTCCATGGGCACTTGCAAAAACGCTTCTTCAAATTGACACACCATGACGGTGGGTCGTTCGACCAAAGCGGTGACCTCTTGCACCAACTCGTGATGGCGCAACACTTCCTCGGCTTGCGTATCGGTCAACCCGGCAGGCTCAACTTCTAAGCGGCAACCCCATTGCTTGGCTTGCTCACGCAGTGCACGCACCATGTCTTGGCTTCTGGCGTCAAAACTGGCGATGACAGCGCCATGGCTGGCCAGGGTTTCTTCATAAGCATCTGCGTGCGAGATGTGTACCGGATGATGGCTGGCCTCGAATCGATGACCTTGGGTGGAATGACCAGCGGTCAATCCCAAGACGGTCACGGGCACCACTTGGTTGCCATGCAATGCGATCAAGCCGTGGGCGGGGCGCACAAAACTGACGGTGCTCCAACCAGGCATGTCGCACTGTTGGTGCAATTGGTATTGCATGACTTTGGGTATGGGCAGCTTGGCCAAAGCCTGTTCTAGTGCCGACTGCAATCCCTGTTGCAAACTGGCGCCTTTGGCCATGCTGTTGTAGTAGAGCACTTGGGCTTTTCCATCGGATATGCGCTGGAGTTGCTTAACCACCGTGGCAGCGTCAGACATGTCAACGCCCAAGGCTTGCATTTTTTTCAACAGTGCCGGTGTGGCTTCACCTTCAGCGGTTAAACCGACACTGACGGGCATCAGCTTTTGCTCCAGTGGCTTGTCAGCGGCCTGCGATTTGACATCTTTGATCCAGACAGCGAGTCGCCGGGGAGATGCAAATGCTTGGTAAGTCTGTGTATTGTCACTGTCAGGGTTAACGTCTAACAGCTGCAATTCAGCCAAACCCGCCCAAACCGATTGCGCAAATGCTTCACCCAATTTTTTCAAGGCTTTCGGCGGCAGCTCTTCCACCTGCAATTCAACCAATAGATTTTGCGTGGTCATGCCGTG
>JALRAA010000096.1 GCA_023262645.1 Burkholderiaceae bacterium | reverse complement strand
TGGCTTCATCGAACACTGGTTGAAACTGCACTTCTCCGTTGTGCAAATAAGGCTGCAAAGTTTCTCCGAATGAAAATTCTCGCGATCCTAAAAACGTGGTCAACACGTGGTTGTGAAGCTTCAACAATTCGCGCAATTTTTCTGCAAATCGGTCTGGGTATTTGAGGTCTTGCACACGCAAGGCACGGCGGGCAATTTTGTCTTCGTAAGAGGGGCCAATGCCGCGACCGGTTGTGCCGATTTTTTCTGACCCGCCTTGCTCACGCGCTGCCTCACGGGCGACATCCAAGGCCGCATGAAAAGGCAATATCAAGGGGCAGGCTTCGCTGATGCGCAAACGCGAACGCACTTCTACGCCGGCTTTTTCTAGGCCTTCAATTTCCTCAAACAATTTGCCTGCCGACAGCACCACGCCGTTGCCGATGTAACAACGAATTCCGGGGCGCATGATGCCGCTGGGAATCAAATGCAACGCGGTTTTGACGCCATTGATAACCAGCGTATGACCCGCATTGTGGCCACCCTGAAACCTGACCACGCCTTGCGCGCGCTCGGTCAACCAATCGACCAGTTTGCCTTTGCCTTCGTCACCCCATTGGGTTCCCACCACCACCACGTGTCTCGCCTGCTTGTTATTCATAACTTCTTCTTTGTCTCAGTTGGTGTTCAAAGGACGCACGGTCCACGCCCCTTGGTGTTGGGTCAATTCTCGGTCGCAATGGAATTCGTCCACTTCGCTTTCATGGCCGGGCAACAGGCACACCACGGTGTGGCCCTGCGCACGCAATTGCGCAATCGCCTGAGTCAGGCTGGGGTCTTCACGCCAAGGCGCGCGAATGGCCGCTTGGGGTTGGGGATGGGGCAATAAACCCACCAACACTTTGATGTCCAAACTGAAACCCACGGCAGAGCGTTTGCGACCGAACACCGCACCGATTTCATCGTAACGGCCGCCGCGTACCAATGCGTCGCTGGTTTCAGGCACAAACATAGAAAACCGGGGGCCACTGTAATAAGCAAAGCCACGCAAATCGGCCAAATCGATGCTCACAGCTTGGTCGGCATGCGCAGCCAGCCAAGCCAATTCATCCAAAGCATGAAGCACTTGCGGCCAAGCGGCAAATTCAGCCTTGGCTTGGGCGAGCACCTCAAGACCGCCATACATTTGCACCAACGCCAACAAAGCCTTGGCCAAATGGCCGGGCAATTGTTTGCCCAATTCGCGCATGGCACTGATGTTTTTGTGGGTCAACGCCGTGGTGACAGACTGGTGCTGAGCTTCGGTTAACGCATGGCCTTCGAGCAAGGCCGGCAATATGCGTGCATGGCTGAGGTCTACATGGAAGTCAGTCAGGTGGCTGGCGCGAAGGCTTTGGGTGGCCAATTGCAATATTTCAAGATCGGCTTCGAGCCCATCGTGCCCGTATATTTCTGCGCCAAATTGCAAAGGTTCGCGGGTTGCATACGGGCTTGCAGGCAGGGTGTGAACCACCGGGCCGCAATAGCAAAGACGGGTGACACCTTGGCGGTTGAGCAAATGGGCATCAATGCGGGCGGTTTGAGGCGTGGTGTCAATCCGCAAACCCAAGGTTCGGCCAGAGAGTTGGTCGACCATTTTGAAGGTTTGTAAATCCTGGGCGCTGTTACTGGCAGGCAGCAAAGACTCGGTGTGTTCAAGCAATGGTGGCATGACCAATTCATAACCAAAGCCGCGCGCAGTGTCCAAACACAGGCGTCTCAGTTCTTCAATGTGCCGAGCCTCAGAAGGCAATATGTCAGCGATGTGATCCGGCAAAACCCAAGCAGCCATAGTATGCAATGCTGTTAAAAAGACGATTCTACCGATCTGAAAAGGGCTTCACCCCTCGGGCACCGAGCAGAAGGATTGACCTGTCAGACGAATGCCACAAACCGGGGCTTACCCCGGCCCAATGACTTTGAAGGGGGAAATTATTTTTTAGCCGGTGCGGCGGATCCGGCGCCCCGCATGGCTTTGAAAAATTCGCTGCTCGGGTCAAGCACCATCACGTCCGACTTTTTATTGAAGCTGGATTTGTAGGCTTCGATGCTTTGATAAAACTGTGCGAATTGCGCGTCTTTGCCGAATGCGTCGGCATACAAACGGGCGGCTTCCGCATCACCCTCGCCTTTGATTTTTTGGGCATCACGGTAAGCGTTGGCCAAGGTGACTTCGCGCTGGCGGTCTGCATCGGCACGGATTTTTTCACCCTCGGCTGCTCCGGTGGATCGCAGCTCATTGGCCACGCGTTTGCGCTCGGCTTCCATGCGGCGGTAGACCGATTCGGTGATGGTGTCCACGTAGTCTGCTCTTGTAATGCGCACATCGACCACATCGATACCCCAAGGGTTGGAGCCTTTGACAATTTCCAGCACTTCTCGCTTGACATCCACCATCAGCGCTTCGCGTTTGAGCGACAGCAAATCTTTGACGGTGCGTTTGTTGATCTCTTCTTGAAAAGCGTTGCGAACCACGCGCGTGAGTTGTTGCGCACCGGCTTTTTCGTCCAAGCCGACGTTACGGATGTATTGGGAGGGGTCAGAAATGCGCCACCGCACATACCAGTCGATCACCATGCGTTGCTTTTCAGCGGTGAGCATGGGTTCAGAGTCCACGTTATCCAAAGTCAACAAACGCTTGTCGATGAAATTCACATTTTGAAAAGGCGGCGGCAATTTGAAATTCAGGCCGGGCTCGGTGATCACCTTTTTGATTTGTCCCAATGAGTAGACCACGCCGTATTGGCGCTGGTCCACCACAAAAACCGTCGAGCTGAAGATGAGCAAGGCCAGCAACAGCGTAGAAATATAAAAACCAATTTTGTTCATGTCAGGTACGCCTTAACGGAGGTCTCGCTCACGCTGCCGACTGTCGCGGCTGCGGCTGGTGCTTTCAATGGTGGCCGGTGATGGCACAGAACCATTGGAGGACGATTCATTCATGCTGGGAGGTGGTGCGGGTGGCAGATCGCCGCCATGAACGCCATTCATTTGCATGATTTTGTCCAGTGGCAAATACAGCATATTGGAGCCTTGACGCGACTCCACCAGCACTTTGGTGACGTTGCTGTACATCTCTTTCATGGCATTGATGTAGAGGCGATCGCGGGTGACTTGCGGCGCTTTTTGGTATTCGCTGTAGAGAGAACGGAAACGCTGTGCGTCACCTTGGGCTTGCGCCACGATGCGGGATTTGTAGGCGTCGGCTTCTTGCTTTAACCGTGAAGCAGAACCCACCGCGCGGGGTATCACATCGTTGGCATATGCTTCGGCTTCGTTCTTGGCCCGCTCGCGCTCTTGGCCGGCTTTGAGCACATCGTCAAAAGCGGCTTGTACTTGTTCGGGTGGTCGCACACCGCCTTGCTGCAAATTGATGCCAACCACTTCAATACCCACGTTGTAATGGTCCAAGATGGTTTGCATGATCTTGCGCACACGCGGCGCGATTTGCTCGCGGTCTTCTGACAAGGCGGCGTCCATGCGCATTTTTCCAACCACTTCACGCACTGCTGTTTCAGCGGCTTGCATCACGGCATCCGTTGGGTTCTTGCTTTCGAACAAATAAGCGCGTGCGTCGGTTAATCGGTATTGCACAGCAAATTTGATTTCGACAATGTTTTCATCTTCGGTCAGCATGGCTGACTCGCGCAACCCAGTGGCTTTGATGATGGCGTCGCGGCCAATATCCAAAGAGCGGATTTGTGTGACGAACACCACTTCGTGGCGTTGGATTGGGTAAGGCATGCGCCAATTGATACCCGCGCCCACCGTGCTGTGGTAGCGACCAAACTGGGTGATAACGGCTTGTTGGCCCTCTTGAACGATGAAAAACCCCGTGCCCAACCAGATGAGAAAAAACACACCCAGAACAAGCCCAAGACCCAACCCGGCGTTTTTGAAAGGTTCTGGAAAACCACCGCCTGACCCTGGAGGCGGTGCGCCCGGACCGCGTTTCCCGCCGAACAACTGTCCCAATTTACGGTTCAAATCGCGCCACAACTCGTCCAAGTCGGGCGGGCCATTGCTGGCGGGTTTGCGGTTGTTGTCGGGGGGCGGGTTGTTACCCGGATCTGAGCCGTTGGAAACGCTTTGCGGTTGTCCTTCGCCCCTGCCCCAACGGCCATCATTGAGGTTGAACACGCCTAACAATTTACGCCACAGCGCGAGGAAAACCAAACGCGTCCACTGTGCGAACCACTGAACGTGGTTCAACCAGTTTGTCAAAGGCCAAGACGAGGTTTTGAGGTTCATTTGCGATCAGTCAAAAAAGCTGCAAGACGACATTGTGCCTAAAGTGGTTCAACACCTGAACTTGCCTTAGGTTACATGTGCCGCTTGAAGGGTTAAAAGGGAATCTGCATGGGCTTGGGCTTGCTCCAACAAGCGTTGGCGCAACCCGTCGAGGTTGAGCCCGCTGCGAGCGCTTAAAAACAACCTGGGAAGCGCAAGGCCATCGTGCAAATACAAATCCTGCAACAAATGGGGTTGGTTTTCTGGGGGCAGTGCATCGATTTTGTTGAAGATCAACCATTGCGGAACATCTTGTGCCCCAATGTCTTGCAACACCGACATGACTTGGTCTATTTGCTCGGGATAGCCGGGGTGCGAAGCATCCACCACGTGTAACAACAAATCGGCTGAGGTGGCTTCTTGCAGCGTGGCCTCGAATGCGTCGACCAAACCGTGTGGCAAATCCCGAATGAATCCCACGGTATCGGACACGGACAATTGTGATCCGCCGCCGCCGTCGTGCGGCAAATACAACTGTCGGGTGGTGGTGTCTAGGGTGGCAAACAGTTGGTCAGCCGCATAAGCGCGCGCTTTGACCAATGCATTGAACAACGTGGATTTTCCTGCGTTGGTGTAACCCACCAACGACACATTGAACACCTGATTGCGTTGGCGTTGTTTGCGTTGGGTATTGCGCTGGCGCTTGACTTTGGTCAACCGCTCTTTGGTGCGTTTGATGGATTCACCGATCATTCGTCTGTCGAGCTCAATTTGCGTTTCACCCGGGCCACCGCGGTTGCCGATACCGCCGCGTTGGCGCTCTAAGTGGGACCAACGCCTGACCAATCGGGTGCTGAGGTATTGCAGTCTGGCCAATTCAACTTGCAATTTGCCCTCGTGACTGCGGGCGCGCTGCGCGAAGATTTGCAGAATCAGCATGGTGCGGTCATTGACCGGCATGCCCAAATGTCGCTCCAGATTGCGTTGCTGTGCAGGAGATAACGACTGGTCAAACAGCACTTCAGTTGCGCCGTGCAACAAAGCCAGTTCTTTGATTTCATCGGCTTTTCCCGAACCGACAAACATGGCGGCATCTGGCGCTTTGCGGTGACACGTCAACCGGTAAACCGGCGACAACCCCGCGGTGAGGGACAGTTGCGCCAGTTCATTCAACTCTTCATCGAAATGCGGCGCACCAAAATCCACGCCAACAAGCAAAGCTGTGGCGGAAGTTGACGGATCGTTGGGAGTCAAGTGGGTGGTGAACCAGTGTGAAGTGTTGTTCAGTTGGCGGTTTCGCCGCCTTCGGCTTGCGCAAAATTGACCGGCCTGCCGGGAACGATGGTGGAGATGGCGTGCTTGTAAACCATTTGCGTCACTGTGTTGCGCAATAAAACGACGTATTGGTCAAAGGATTCGATTTGGCCTTGCAACTTGATGCCATTGACCAAATAAATGGACACGGGCACATGTTCTTTGCGCAAAATGTTAAGGAATGGGTCTTGTAAAAGTTGCCCTTTTTGATTCACGATATTCTCCGTGTTTGATGAGGAAGTTCATAACATACCACAGCTGAAATAGCCTCTGAACAAATCGGGTTGAAGCTTATTCTTTGTCGGTATAGGGGTTGTGTGAGGTTTTCATTTCAATTCTCAAAGGTGTACCTTCGAGGGAAAAAGCTTTTCTAAAGCGGCCTTCAAGATAACGTTTGTACGAATCGGTGACGTGCTCCAGAGAATTGCCGTGCACCACAATCACCGGTGGATTCATACCGCCTTGGTGCGCATAACGCAGCTTGGGTCGGAACATGCCACCGCGCTTTGGGGCTTGAAATTGCACCGCTTCCAACAACAAACGCGTCAGCACCGGCGTGGACATTTTGCACATGGCCGAGCGGTAGGCCAGGTTCATGGACTCCCACAAGGGGCCCAGGCCCTGGCGCTTGCGTGCCGAGATGAAATGCATCTTGGCAAACTTCAGGAACGACAGTCGGGTTTCAATGGAGC
>JALRAA010000095.1 GCA_023262645.1 Burkholderiaceae bacterium | reverse complement strand
GCGTGTCGGGCGAGTTGTGCTGTGCATACACCTGTTCGCAAGGAAAGCGATCGAACAAGCCATCTTCCATCATGGCGCGTGCACCAGCGTAGCCTTCTTCGCCCGGCTGAAAAATCAGCACGGCAGTGCCGTCAAACTGACGTGTCTCGGCCAAGTAACGCGCCGCACCCAACAGCATGGCCGTGTGGCCATCGTGGCCACAAGCGTGCATCAGGCCAGAGTTTTTGGACTTCCACAAACTGTCGTTGTGCTCGGGCAAGGGCAGCGCATCCATGTCGGCACGCAAACCGATGCTGCGTTGGCTGGTGCCGTTTTTGATGATGCCGACCACGCCGGTGGTGCCCATGCCACGGTGTACTTCGATGCCCCAACTGCTGAGTTGGGCGGCCACCAAATCGGCGGTGCGGTTTTCCTGAAAACACAATTCCGGATGGGCGTGAATGTCGCGGCGCAAGGCCACAATGCTGGCGGCTTCGGTGGCGATCGAGTCGAGCAGTTTCATGGAGTCACCTGTTTGTAAGGGATGAGTAATCAGTCTACCTGATCGGCTCTTTTCTGCTGTATGGGGTCATCTGTGGCCGCATTGGTGATTTGAAGCAGTACATGGGTTTGGTGCATCGGGTTTGGCAACCGCCGCAGACCCAGCCTCGCCCCCATGTTTGCACAACATCGGCTACGGCCGGGCCTACGCCGTTTGGCTTGGTCGAAGTTGTCTGGGTATATTGACTTTGCGTACCAATTAACGTACGCTAAAGCATCAGGAGTTCAAGATGCAAATACTTTCCGCCAGCGATGCACGCGCCAACCTTTACCGTTTGATGGATCAGACGGCTGAGTCACACCAACCCATCACCATTTCAGGAAAGCGCCATGACGCAGTGCTTGTGTCTGCCGAAGACTGGCAAGCCATTCAAGAAACGCTTTATTTGTTGGCAGTGCCTGGCATGCGCGAATCCATCAAAGAAGGAATGGCCGAATCTGTCGATAACTGCGCCAAGGATCTGGATTGGTGAGTTGGCAAGTTGTTTACGCAAAGAAAGCGCAAAAGGATGCTTTAAAGCTTGCGACAAGTGGACTGAAAGCTAAAGCCCAAGAACTGCTGACTGTCATCAAAGAAAATCCTTTTCAAAACCCTCCCCCCTACGAAAAGCTGGTGGGTGATTTGTCCGGCACTTATTCTCGACGCATCAATATTCAGCATCGACTGGTTTACGAAGTGCTGCCAGAGATACACACTGTTAAGGTGTTGCGAATGTGGACTCACTATGAGTGAGCCAAGCTTCAAACTTAAATTCGCAGCCTTACTCTTCATTCCCCGCATACCCAACTTAAAAATCAGCCCCACTGTTATCAAAGATGGCGAATAGGCCAATTCAACACACTGCTTGGCAGTAGGCTTAAAAGTGTGAAAGCCTTTACCAGATACCAGGCTGAACCATGCACAATCCAAACATGAACACCACCACCATCCTAGGCGCCTGCCCGCACGACTGCCCCGACACCTGCTCTTTGGTCACCACCGTGAAAGACGGTGTGGCCATCAAAGTGCAAGGCAACCCAGACCACCCCATGACCGACGGCGTGCTGTGCGCCAAGGTATCGCGCTACACCGAGCGCACTTACCACCCGGAGCGTTTGCTGCATCCCATGAAACGCGTCGGGCCCAAAGGCAGCGGTCAGTTCGAGCGCATCAGTTGGGACGAGGCTTTGAACACCATTGCCAACACATTAAAACCCATCGTCGCCACCCGCCCTGAAAAGCTGCTGCCTTACAGCTACGCGGGCACCATGGGTCTGGTGCAAGGCGAATCGATCGCGATGCGTTTTTTCAATCTGTTGGGCGCGGCCAAACTCGACCGCACGATTTGTTCCAGCGCCGGTGGTGAAGCGCTGACACAAACCTTGGGCGGCAAAGTCGGCATGAAGATGGGCATGTTTGCCGAATCCCAATTGATCATCATTTGGGGCAGCAATTCCATCACCAGCAACATCCATTTCTGGCGCATTGCCCAAGAAGCCAAACGCCAAGGTGCGCGGCTGGTGTGCATCGACCCGCGCCGCAGTGAAACCGCCGACAAATGCGATCTGCATTTGGCGATCAAGCCCGGCACCGATGCCGCTTTGGCCTTGGCGCTGATGCACGAACTCATCACCCATGACTGGCTGGACCACGACTACATCGCCCAGTACACGCTGGGCTTCGAGGCGTTGCGTGAACGTGCATTGCAATGGTCGCCCGAGCGTGCAGCGCAAGTCTGCGGTTTGAAGGTGGAGGACATTCGCCAACTCGCACACGACTATGCGCACACCAGACCGGCGGGCATTCGACTGAACTATGGGGTGCAACGCAGCCGTGGCGGTGGTAACGCGGTGCGTGCCATCGCCTGCTTGCCCGCACTCACCGGCGCTTGGCGGCACCGTGGCGGTGGTGTGTTGATGAGTGCGACGCACCATGCCCGCGCCCACAACATCGGCTTGCAACGGCCCGATTTGCACCGCAACCCCAAAGCACCGCTGATCAACATGAGCACCATCGGCGACGCGCTCAACACACCCGGTCTGGTCGAAGCCGTGATCGTCTACAACAGTAACCCGGTGGCGGTGGCCCCCGAATCGGCCAAGGTGGTGAAAGGGTTTGCGCGTGAAGACTTGTTCACGGTGGTGCTCGAACATTTCATGACCGACACCGCCGATTACGCCGACATCGTGCTGCCTGCCACGACCCAACTGGAGCATTGGGATATTCACAACAGCTACGGACACACCGACGTGGTGCTCAACCAACCGGCGATCGCGCCCTTGGGCGAAGCCAAAACCAACACGCAAATTTTTCGTGAATTGGGTCTGCGACTGGGGCTCAACCAGCCTGAGTTGCAAGACACCGACGAAGCCTTGTGTCAGTTGGCTTTGCAAAGCCCGTCCAACTTGAACAGCCCGCAACCCATCACCTGGGCGGCTTTGCTGAAAGCGGGTTTTGCGCATTGGCCGGTGGCTGACGCACCTTTCGCTCACGGCGGTTTTCCCACGCCATCGGGCAAATGCGAATTTGTCAGCGAACGTTTGTCTGCCATGGGCCAAGACCCTGTGCCCGATTACTTGCCCAACCATGAGCAAGCAGACCCTGTCGCCACCTATCCCTTGGCCATGATTTCACCGCCGGCGCGCAATTTTTTGAACTCCACCTTTGTGAATGTCAAAAGTCTGCGTGACATGGAAGGTGAACCGCTGTTGGAAATCCATCCCTTGGACGCGGCACAACGCCAAGTGAACGACGGCGACATGGTGCGCGTGTTCAACGACCGAGGCAGCTACCACTGCAAAGCGCAAGTCACCACGCGGGCGCAACCCGGCTTGGTGGTGGGGCTGGGTGTGTGGTGGCGAAAGTTGGGGGCCAACCACACCAATGTGAATGAATTGACGTCGCAATTACTCACCGACATGGGCCGCGCGCCGGTGTTTTACGACTGCACGGTGCAAGTGGCTAGTTTGCGCTGAAACGCGACGCGGCGAGTTGTCGCAAACCGTCAAAAATCAAACTGTCGACCAATTCAAATTGCACCGACATGCTCGGCGCCATCTTCCAACCGGCGCCACCTGTCATGTAGCACAAGGGCTCGGCTTTGCAATGCGCGCGCACATGTTGCAACATGCGTTCGACCGCGCCGGCAATCGCAAAGGTACCGCCACTGGTCAGCGCATCGCTGGTGTTGGTGGGAAATTCACGCACTTCGCCGGTGGGTACGCGCAATCCTGCAGTGCCTGACTCCAGCGCTCGCAACATGATGCCGTGGCCGGGCAAGATAAATCCACCCAAAAAATGGCCTTGCGCATCGATCGCCTCCACTGTCACCGCGGTACCGACCATGACCACCACCATCGGTCGCGGCGCACTTGCGGTGGTCTGCGCGCGCATGCGTGCCAATGCGCCCACCATCGCGACCCAGCGGTCTGCCCCCAATCGGGTCGGGTGGTCGTACCCGTTGTGTAAACCCGCTTCGCTGGCCGAGGGCACCACCCAACTCGGCATCAGGTCCCACAGTTCCAGTTGTTCGTCGACCCGCCGGCGCAACGCATCGCCCGCCACGATGCAACCCAACATGCGGGTGGCGGGTGGCAGGGGTTTCCAATCTTCGTCGGCCAAGCGGTCGATGTTTTCTAAAAACACTGCACCCTGCGCCACCAAAGGTGCGTCCACCGAATGGTCGGCATACATGGCCCATTTCAAGCGGGTGTTGC
This sequence comes from Burkholderiaceae bacterium, assembly GCA_023262645.1. GTDB lineage: Bacteria > Pseudomonadota > Gammaproteobacteria > Burkholderiales > Burkholderiaceae_C > Limnohabitans. The sequence continues at coordinate 2,030 of JALRAA010000095.1, read as the reverse complement.
CAACGTCTAGGGCAATGAATGTCATGGCAGCTGAGTAGGAAAAGAGCCGCGAATTATGCGCCAGCAAGCACCGATTCAGGCACCAGACGCTGAAGCGGGCAACTGACCCGCATCCCATGAAGGTCGCAAACAGTCGTAACAAGATTCAAGCGCCTTGGCCGCACGCAACACCAAAGCGTCTCCAAACATCGGGCCCACCAATTGCACGCCCATGGGCAATCCTTCGCGGGTCAAGCCACAGGGCAGGCTGATCGCCGGTTGTTGCGACAGGTTGAATGGGTAGCTGAACGGCGTCCAACCCAACATGGCCGCCGAATCCATCGGGCTGTGTCCTGCGGGCCGGGCTTGGAAGGCGGGCACGGCGGTGCTGGGCGTGAGTATCAAATCGAATCGCTGCATGAACTGGCGCAAGTGTGAGCCCAGCAGGCCGCGCCTTTGGTTCAATTGGTGAACCGCATTCACATCCAAGCGTTCACCCAGCGCGGCTTGTGCGGCAAAGTCCGGGTCGGTCAACGCTTGTTGCGATGGATTGAGCGTGCGCCACACTTGGTAAGCACCCGCAAACCACAAACCCGTGGTGATGTCTAACGGGTCTTCGATACCGGGGTCGGTTTGCTCGACATGCGCGCCGAGTTGTTTCAAATGCAACGCCGCCTTTTCCACGGCCGCCGCTATGTCCGGATGCACGTTTTTCGCATATCCCAAGGTCGGCGAATACGCCACACGCAAGCCCTTGACGCCTTGGTGCAAGGAGGCTGTGTAGTCCACTGGGTCAAAGGGCAATGCGGTCCAATCGCGTGCGTCCGGCGCCGTGATGGTGTTCATCATCAGCGCCACATCGGCCACGCTCATGGCGTGTGGCCCCAGATGCGCCACCGAACCAAAGGGCGACAGCGGATAGGCAGGCACGCGCCCGAAGCTGGGCTTCAAGCCGACGTTGCCACAAAATGCCGCAGGAATACGCACGCTGCCTGCACCGTCTGTGCCCACCGCCAACGGGCCCAAACCCGCCGACACCGCCGCGGATGCGCCGCCTGATGATCCGCCTGGAGTGTGGTCGGTGTTCCAAGGGTTTCGGCTGATGCCGGTCAACAAGGAATTGGTTTCGCCTTTGCAACCAAATTCAGGCGTGGTGGTTTTGCCCAGCAACACCGCACCTGCCTCGCGCAATCTTGCCGTCACCGGGGCGTCCACCTCCCACGCTTGATCGGGATTCACCGTGCGACTGCCGCGCAAGGTGGGCCAGCCTTTGGTCAAAATCAAATCTTTGATCGATACGGGCACACCTTCCAACGCACCCACAGCACTGCCGTGTTGTCGGTGTGCTTGCCAACGCTGTTCGCTGCGTTGCGCACTGGCCATGGCTGCGCTTTCATCGACCCAACAAAACGCATTGAGCAAAGGGTTCAACCTGGCAATGCGTTGCAACACCTGACGCGTGACTTCCACGGGGGATGCGGCACCCTCACGGTAGAGCGCCAGCAGTTGCTCGGCTGTGCGTTGTGTCAAATCATTCATCGGATTTCCTCTGTGTCATGCGCGGGTGCGGGTGTGGGCGCTGAGCTTGCGCCAAGGCAAATCGCCTGGGTCTGCCGCCATCGGGCCGCTGGCCTTGGCCACCAGCACTTTGCTGGCGATGGGTTCGAAATCGGCTCTGAAATGGTTGGAACTTTTGAGCACGATCAATTTCATGGCTTCCGGCGTGATACCGAATATGCGCAGCATTTCACGGTCAAACAATTGCGCTTTGCCGCTCACCACAGCAACCAGCACGCCTTCTATGTTTAAGCACGCGCTGGGGCCTAATCGGCTGACCATGCCGCGCATCATCGGTCCCTTGAGCACGCACCGACCGTCGCTCACCGACACCACCTTGGCGCGTGCGGACACAGGCGCATCGCTCATGCCGCTGTAGGTCGGCACAGACACGCCGAGCACCACATCGATGTCGGCACCTGCACCGGCCGCACAGGCTTTGGCAGCCACCTCGGGGTGGTACAGCAGACCCAAGGCCACTGCCGAAGGAAATC
>JALRAA010000094.1 GCA_023262645.1 Burkholderiaceae bacterium | reverse complement strand
GGTTCGTCCAAAGGTTCGCCCGCCAAGTACAAGGCCTTGAGGCTGCTGATGTCGTACTTGCCCAGCAACGCCGGGTCTTGCTTTTTCAACACCCGCACCGCTGTCGGGGCGCTGAACATGTGCGTGACTTTGTATTTCTCAACCAACTCCCACCAAATGCCACCGTGCGGTCGCGTGGGCAAGCCTTCGTACATCAGCGTGGCCATGCCGGCGATCAAGGGGCCGTAAATGATGTAGCTGTGGCCGACCACCCAGCCGATGTCACTGGTGCTGAAATACACCTCGCCCGGTCGGCCTTCAAAAATGTGCTGCATGCTGGCCGCCAAGGCAACCGTGTAGCCCGCGGTATCGCGTTGGACACCTTTGGGTTTGCCGGTGGTGCCAGAGGTGTACAAGGTGTAACTGGGGTGTTCGCTGGCCAACCACACACAGGGCACGCGGGCTTGCAGATGCTGCTGGCGCAAAGCCGCGTAATCATGGTCGCGTCCGTTGACCCGGGTGAACGGTGTCAAACCTCGGTCCACCATCAACACCGCCGAAGGTTTGTGTTCGCTGAGCGTTATGGCTTCATCCAACAAGGGTTTGTAGGGCACGACTTTGCCACCCCGCGAACCGGCATCTGCGCTGATCACCAACACCGGCGAAGCGTCGTCGATGCGTGTAGCCAGTGAGTGAGATGCAAAGCCGCCGAACACCACCGAATGGATGGCGCCAATGCGAACACAAGCCAACATTGCGAATGCGGCCTCGGCAATCATCGGCATGTAAATCAGCACCCGGTCGCCCTGCTTGACGCCGAGGCTTTGCAATATGGCCGCCATGCGCTGCACTTCATCGCTGAGTTGCGCAAAGCTGTACGTGATTTCTTGGTCGGTTTCGGTGGACACATAAATCAGCGCGGGCTGATCGGCGCGGTCTTTCAAATGCCTGTCCACCGCGTTGTGACAAAGATTGGTTTGCCCGCCGACAAACCATTTGGCAAAAGGTGGGTGGCTGTGATCACACACCTGAGTAGGCGCGACGTGCCAATCGATCAATTGGGCTTGCTCGGCCCAAAAACCATCGCGGTCTTGGATCGAGCGTTGGTAAAAACTGGCGTATGCGTCCACAGGGCCTCTCCCGTTCAGTTCATCACTTGATCAATGCTTGGACGGCTTTGAATTGCGGGTGTTCTGCGGATCGCAACCATTCAAACAACACCATTTCGGTGGTGAGCAATTCCGCACCTGCTGCGGCCAAACGGTCGTAAGCGGCATCGCGGTTGCGTTCGGTGCGCGATGTACAAGCATCGGTCACCACCCACACCTCAAATTCTTCGTCCAACAAATCCAGCGCCGTTTGCAACAAACACACATGGGCTTCGAACCCCGCCACCACAATCGCCGAGGCTGACTCTGCTGGGGCAGGTGGTTTTTGCAAGTGCTTGGGCAAGCTTCGTGCGTTGCCCGCAGGCTTGGCCGGTGCCGCTGGACGCAGCCACTCCACCAACCCCTCTTCGCAAGCGCTGAAATGCATTTTGGCCAGTGTTTGCCTACACAGGGCTTTCATCTCGGGCGGATTGGGGCCCAATTTCTCGGGGTTTTGCTCGGTGCCCCAAGTGGGAACACCCAACAACCGAGCGGCATGCGCCAAGCGCATGGCGTTGGCCACGCACAGATCGGGCTGAAACAACGCCGCCATCAAACGGGTCTGGTAGTCCACCAGAACCAATTGGGAGTCTTCAACATCAAGCAGCATGGTTCAAATCTTCACGACAACACGGCCACGCACTTGGCCAGCCATCAGGGCATGCGCCTTGTCGATGGCTTGTTCCAAAGAAACTTCTTCCACCATGTGCTCGAGCTTGGCAAGGTCCAAATCTGCGGCGAGCCTGTCCCAGGCCTGTTGGCGCAAGGACAAAGGCGCCATCACCGAATCGACGCCGATCAAGCGCACATTGCGCAAAATGAACGGCATGACCGTGGTGGGCAAATCCATGCCTTGGGCCAAGCCACACGCCGCCACGGCGCCACCGTAGCGGGTTTGCGCCAGCGCATTGGCCAGCGTGTGCGAGCCCACCGCGTCGACCACACCAGACCAGCGTTCTTTTTGAAACGGTTTGCCGGGCGCAGCCAGTTCGGCGCGGTCCATGATGCTGTGCGCACCCAAGGTTTTCAAATACGCCTCTTCGCTGGCTTTGCCTGTGGCGGCCACCACCTGGTAACCCAACTTGGCCAGCAAAGCCACCGCCACGCTGCCCACGCCGCCGGTCGCACCGGTGACCAGCACTTCACCTTTGCCAGGCTGAACGCCTTGTTGTTCCAAGGCCATGACACACAGCATGGCGGTGTAGCCAGCCGTGCCAATCGCCATGGCTTGGCGCGGTGTGAATACCTTGGGCAATTTCACCAACCAGTCGCCTTTGAGTCGGGCTTGCTCGGACAAGCAACCCCAATGGGTTTCACCCACGCCCCAGCCGTTGTGCACAAATGTGTCACCGGCTTTCCAGTTCGCATGGGTGGAAGACAAGACGGTGCCTGCGCCATCAATACCCGCCACCATGGGCCACGCCCGCACCACAGGACTTTTGTTGGTGATGGCCAAACCGTCTTTGTAATTCAGGGTGGAATACGCCACTTGCACGTGCACATCGGCTTCGGGCAATTGGGCGGGATCCAGCATTTGGACGCTGGCTTGGAAGGCGGGTTCTTTGTGCAGGGTAATGGCGCGAAACATACAAAATTCCTTTGAACAGCTGAGATTGTCAACCGACAGATTGTGCGGCAGCCTTGAAACAGGTGACAGGCCGTTATGATCTCACCCCATGTTTCGCTCGTTTCTCCTCTGTTGCCTGTCCATAGGCATTGCACACGCCGCACCCACTGCTGCGGAGTCTGACGACTTGGAAGCTTTGATCCATTCGTCCTTTGTGGTGTCTGAAATCAGCCAAATGGGACAGCGTGTCGGCAACCAAGCTTCTGAACTCGTGGTCAATGCCATGGGGTTTTTAGGCGTCCCCTATAAGCGTGGTGGTTCCGGCATCGCAGGTTTTGATTGCAGCGGTTTTGTCCGCGCCATGTACGAAAACACCTTGGGGCTGGTACTGCCGCACAACGCCAAAGAGCAAGCTGCGGTGACACAAACCATCGACAAAAACGAACTCCAGCCCGGCGACTTGGTGTTTTTCAACACCTTGCGCAGAGCCTTCAGCCATGTGGGCATTTATGTCGGCGAAGGCAAGTTCATCCATTCACCCCGTGCCGGCGGTGAAGTTCGCATAGAAAACATGTCAGACAGTTATTGGCGCAAGCGTTTCAACGGCGCTCGCCGTGTCAGCGCCGGCACCCTCAACAACCCATCGGATTCTGCAATTCGCTGATCGGATGTCTCAGGACCAGACCATGGCTGATCCGATTCTCATCGCCCGCAACAACGACACCGAATGTGTCTTATTGCCTCAGTTGGTCAACCGGCATGGTTTGATCACCGGCGCCACCGGTTCGGGCAAAACCGTTACTTTGCAAACCCTGGCCGAAGGCCTGTCGCGTATTGGCGTACCCGTGTTCATGGCGGACGTCAAAGGGGACTTGACCGGCATGAGCCAAGCCGGACAGCCCAGCGAAAAAATGTCGGCTGTGCTCAAAGAGCGCGGTTTACCCTCCCCCGTATTTGCTGCCAGCCCCGTCACGCTCTGGGATGTGTTTGGCGAACAAGGGCATCCGGTACGCGCCACTGTCAGCGATATGGGGCCGTTGTTGCTGGCGCGCATGCTGAATTTGAACGACACCCAAGCCGGGGTTCTGAACTTGGTGTTCAAAATCGCCGACGACAACGGCTTGCTGTTGCTCGATCTCAAAGACCTTCGCGCCATGCTGCAACACGTCAGCGAAAACGCCAAAGATTTCACCCACGAATACGGCAACATCAGCGCGGCCAGCGTGGGGGCTATTCAAAGAGGTTTGTTGCAAATCGAATCGCAAGGGGGCGACCGCTTTTTCGGCGAACCCATGCTCGACATCCATGATTTCATGCAAACCGATCAACAAGGCCACGGCTTGGTGAATATTTTGGCGGCCGACAAGTTGATGAATTCACCGCGCTTGTACGCCAGCTTTTTGCTTTGGCTGCTGTCTGAATTGTTTGAACAATTGCCCGAAGTGGGCGACTTGGACAAACCCAAATTGGTGTTCTTTTTTGACGAAGCGCATTTGTTGTTCAACGAAGCGCCCAAGGCTTTGATTGAACGGATTGAACTCGTGGTTCGGCTCGTCCGATCCAAGGGCGTTGGCGTGTATTTCGTCACACAAAACCCGCTGGACATACCCGACAGCATCCTCGGCCAATTGGGCAACCGCGTACAACACGTGTTGCGCGCCTTCACCCCGCGCGACCAAAAAGCCGTGTCAGCCACCGCACAAACCATGCGGCCCAAAAAAGGGTTGAACATCGAATCGGCGATCACCGAGTTGTCGGTCGGTGAAGCGCTGGTCAGCTTGCTCGATGCCAAAGGCCGTCCCAGCGAAACTGAACGCGTTTTCGTTCTGCCTCCCGGCAGCCAATTGGGGCCCATCACACCGGCACAGCGCCAGGCCTTGTTGGCCGATTCTTTGGTCGCTGGCGTGTACGAAAAAACCATTGACCGCGAATCTGCCTACGAAAAAATCAAAGGGCGCGCACCCGCCATGGACGCAGAAGCCGTTGCCCAAGCCCAGAAAACCCTGTCGCCCTCACCCGCTGCCGGTCAGCCATCAGAAAGCAGTGTGATGGGCCAAGTGTCTGACCTGTTGTTTGGCAGCACCGGGCCGCGCGGCGGACGGCGCGATGGCGTCGCGCAAATGGTGGTTCGCAGTGCCGTCAGAACCGTGGGGTCCGCGATTGGGCGAGAAATCGTGCGGGGTGTGCTGGGCGGTTTATTGGGTGGTCGACGCCGTTGACCCATCAGCCTATGGCTATGCACACAGACCGACTGGGGCTCATGGCTCTGCGCCGTTCAGGGTTGGCACTGTTTCTTTCATGGTTGCCATACATCGCTTGGGCGCAAACCCCGTGGCCGGCATGGCAAGTGGAGATGTACCCTTACGTGGAATCGATGGTGCAAACCCGCCCGGAGCAAACCATATTGCTTGGCGAGGGAGATTTACAAACAGGTATTTTTTACGCCAGCGTGGCAGAGGTTTACAGCGAAGAAGTTCAAACGGCGCTGATTGAAGATGCCGAAGAGAAAGGCTGGCGTTTGCGCTCAGTTCTGCGCTTGGGCACCAGCTATGTCATGACCTTGACAAAAAACGACCGCACACTGGATTTGCGATTAACCAACACCGTCAGAGGCGTGGACGCGGTGTATTCGGTGCTGATGAGCCAACAACCCAAACGCCCATGATGCTGTGGCAAACCAATGCACAAAGGGAGCGTGTTTAAACGTCATTCATCAATTTATTGAATGATTAACATCAAATACATGCAATGATTTTGTTCGATACCCCCTTAGACTTCTCACCATGATGAACGAAACACCCTTGGATAACCCATCGTCAGGCAACTACAGCCTGATGGCGGTCCTATTGCATTGGTTGCTGGGCGCGGCCTTGGTGGGCTTGTTCGCCATGGGCTTGTACATGGCCGAGATGCCGATTTCTCCGCTGCGCTTGAAATTGTTCAATTGGCACAAATGGGCCGGTATTTGCGTGTTGGTGTTGTCTGTGTGGCGTTTGGTGTGGCGCATCACGCACCGCCCGCCACCCTTGCCCGAGGCGATTCAACAAGACATGCCCCGCTGGCAACACTTGGCGCACGCCCTGACGCAATATGCCATGTACGTTTTGTTTTTGGTTGTGCCGTTGGTTGGCTGGGCCTACAGTTCTGCGGCCGGTTTTCCGGTGGTTGTGTTTGGGGTGCTGCCGCTGCCCGACTTCGTACCCGCTGACAAAGTGTTGGCGGAAATTATCAAACCGTGGCATGAAATCACTGCAGTCAGCTTGGCTGTGTTGGTGATCATGCATGTGGCCGCCGCGCTTAAACACCAATGGTTGGACAAACATGCGTTGATCCAACGCATGTGGCCGCGCCGCTGACCCCCCTTTTTGGAGTTCAAATGTTTTTAATGCATCGATTCGTTTTGCTGGCGTGTGTGGCGTGGGTCGGCTTGGCCAGCCAAACCTCGCATGCCCAACAAAAATTGCAAGCTGCACAAAGCGAGATTGTGTTTGTCAGCAAACAAATGGGCGTGCCTGTGGAGGGCCGTTTCAAATCGTTTGATGACAAACACAATCTCGCTTTGTGCAGCTTGCAATTTTTGTTGGGCAT
>JALRAA010000093.1 GCA_023262645.1 Burkholderiaceae bacterium | reverse complement strand
GGCGACGCGCCAACAGTTTGCGTCTGACGGCAGAAAACCGTCCCGATCTGATCACCCAAGCCCGATCTGCAGGGCTTTTGAGCCCTCAAGACGAGCATTTGTTGGCGGGTAAAAAGTAACCCAGCTCTGCTGGTTATAATGGAGGGCTTTTCGATCCTCTGGATGGCCGCCTGGTGTTTCAGCCTTTGTGCAAGCACCGGCCTTTTGTGTAGCGCATCCATGATCGTACAGAGGACCTTATGAATCTCATCCAAATCCTGGAACAGGAAGAAATCGCCCGCATGGGCAAAAAAATCCCTGCATTTGCACCCGGCGACACCGTCGTGGTCAGCGTCAATGTGGTGGAAGGCAGCCGCAAACGTGTTCAAGCCTTTGAAGGCGTGGTGATTGCCAAGCGCAACCGTGGCCTGAACTCCAGCTTCATCGTGCGCAAGATCTCCAACGGCGAAGGCGTCGAGCGGACCTTCCAGGTCTACAGCCCCTTGATTGCCGCCATTGAAGTCAAGCGTCGTGGCGATGTTCGTCGCGCCAAGCTCTACTATTTGCGTGAGCGCAGCGGCAAGTCGGCCCGTATCAAAGAAAAACTCACTGCCAAGGCCAATCCGGCCGCCAAAGCAGCCGCCGCTGAATAACCGCCAGCCGATGGTGTTTTGCCAAACCGCCTCAGTGCAAGCTGTGGCGGTTTTTTATTGACCATGTCCCAAGCCCGTTTCGTGTCATTGGCCCAAATTCCCGATTTTTCTCCGCATGATGTGGAAGTGCTGGGTACGGATGCCCATTTGCCAGCGGTGCCGCTGCATGCATTGAGCGAAGCATCACTCAGGCAAAGATTTGCGCGCCCTGATTTGGGCAAAGCAACCGCTTTTCATGAACCGCTTTGGAACGATGCACCACCCAAACCGGCATCGGTGTTGTTGGGGTTGGTGATGCGTGCGCAGCCCAGTGTGTTGTTGACCGTGCGCACCGCCCATTTGTCGTCGCATTCGGGGCAAGTGGCTTTGCCCGGTGGCCGACAAGACACACAAGACGCAGACGAAATCGCCACGGCTTTGCGTGAGGCGCAAGAGGAAGTCGGCTTGCATCCGGATTGTGTGTCTGTGCTGGGTTGCTTGCCGGTGTATGTCACGGGCACGGGTTACCGCGTCACACCCGTGGTGGCCTTGCTCCACCCGGCCATGCAATTGACAGCCAATCCGCAGGAAGTGGCTGACGTATTTGAGGTGCCGCTGGCGCATTTGATGGATCCCGCCAATCACCGCCGACATGCCGTGCAATGGCGTGGCGTGACACGCGAATGGTTCTCAATGCCCTATGACACCGAGCACAGACAACGCCTGATTTGGGGCGCAACCGCTGGCATCTTGCGACACCTCTACCATTTTTTAAGCGCTGGCGATTAACTTCTATCATTGACACATGAGTTTTCTCTCGTTGCTTTTCGCTTTTTTGCTGGAACAGGTCAGGCCGTTGGCCTCTGGGCACGGTCTTGAGCGGGCATTTCACAGTTGGGCAGACTGGCTCAAAGACAACCTGGACGCAGGTGACCGAAGACATGCTTGGACCGCTTGGGTGGTGGCGGTTGGGGTGCCTTGCGTTTTGGTGGTTGCGGTGCATTGGTGGTTGATGCTCGCCATGGGTTGGGTATTTGCCATGCTGTGGAACCTTGCTGTGCTGTATGCCACGTTGGGTTTTCGCCGATTCAGCCACCATTTCACGGGCATTCGGGATGCGTTGGCGACCGGTGACGACATGACCGCCAGAGAACTCTTGCGTGAATGGCAGGGTGATGCGGATCTGTCGATGACCCGCACAGAAATCATCCGCCATGTGATTGAGCATTCAGCCCTTGCAGCGCACAGGCATGTGTTTGGCGTGGTGGCTTGGTTTTCCTTACTCGCCGCCGTGGGCTTGGGGCCCGTGGGCGCACTGCTGTTTCGTTTATCAGCGTTGCTTTTCTCTGCCTGGGGTGAACAAAAACCATCGACAGCAGACGACGGTCCGCACACCAGCGAGGCGCTTCAATCGGTCAGCGCCAGTGCTTGGTATCGGGTGGACTGGTTACCGGCTCGGCTCACAGGGCTGTCTTTTGCCGTGGTCGGTAATTTTGAGGATGCGGTTGACGCGTGGCGCCAACAAGCCGATCAGTTTCAGCATCCCAACGATGGTGTTGTCTTGGCGGCGACTTCGGGCGCGATCAACGTTCGGTTAGGCGGATCGGTGGCGGGTTTTGAGTCCACAGAGTTCAATGACATCGATGACATGGTGCCTCCTACGGCGGGCCGTGAACCCGAGTTTTCTCACCTGCGCAGCATGGTCGGTTTGGTTTGGCGGGCAGTGGTGATGTGGATGTTGCTGCTGGCTTTGCTCACCCTGGCGCGCATGGTCGGTTGAATTTAACCCGCCCTCAATAATGTTTGGGCGCAGACAATTCGGCGAACAATTCCCCATAAATTTTGTAGCGACCTGCGTCGATGTCACCGGCTTTCAACGCGCGACGCACGCCGCACTCGGGTTCGTGCACATGGGTGCAGTTGTAAAACTTGCAGTCGTCTTTGAACGGTCGAATATCCGGCATGCAAGTCGCCAAGTCTGTCGCGGCGATATGGTTCAAGCCAAATTCTTGAAATCCCGGCGAATCCAGCAACGCGGTCGATTTTTCTGAGTCAACCCAGTACCAAGTCGTGGATGTGGTGGTGTGCTTGCCGCTGTTCAAGGCTTTCGAAATGATGTTGGTTGTGGCGTTGGCTGCAGGTACCAATCGGTTGATCAATGTGCTTTTGCCTGCGCCCGAGGGGCCCAGTACCAACGTGACCCGGTGGTGCAACTCAGCGCGCAAAGCCAGCAAGGGGTCTTCAAGTTGGCGCAAACCCAAGGGCAAGACGCTGACGCCAAACGCTCTGTAAGGCGCCAAACGCGCCCAGGCTTTGTCAAAGGCTTCGCGCAAGTCTTGCTTGTTCAAAACGATCAGACTGCGAATGCCCGCATGCTCAGCCGCTATCAATGCGCGTGCGACTTGGCTTTGTGAAAATTCAGGCTCTGCGGCGACCAACACCAGCACCTGGTCTAAATTGGCGGCAAATGACTTGGTGCGAATGTCGTCTTGCCGGTAAAACAAATTTTTGCGTGTGTCGACAGACTCGATACTGCCTTCGTCCTCACTGGCCAGCCACTGGACCCAGTCGCCGACCACAGCTTGGTTTTTTTTGCCGCGTGGATGGCAGATGCGTCGATTTCCTTCGTTGTCCTCGACCACCACATGCCTGCCGTGGCTGGCAACCACACGGCCGGTTTGTGTCATGAAGCCAGTTTGGCCAGACGTTGCGATGCTGGCGGGTGCGAATGGTAGAACGCCACGTACAGCGGGTCTGGCGTGAGAGTGGAAGCATTGTCTTGGTACAGCTTGATCAAAGCTTGGCGCAAGTCAGCTGCATTGGCATGTTCGCTGGCAAATGCATCCGCTTCAAATTCGTGTTTGCGAGAGCGGGCAGCGCGCAACGGGGTGGTGATGAAGGTCAACAATGGCACGACCTGCATGAACAACAACAAAGCCAATGCATTGTTTTCTGAAAGCGCATGCGGCATGACCCCCAGCCCTTGGTAAAACCACACTTGCGTGCTGAGCCAACCCAATGCGGCCATGCCGACCAGCGTGACCAAAAAGCTTCTGAGCAACGACTTGGGGATATGGTTGAGCTTGGCGTGGCCGAGTTCATGGGCCAAAACCGCTTCCATTTCGCTGGCGTTGAGTTGCTTGAGCAAGGTGTCGAAAAACACCACCCGCTTTTGTTTGCCCAAGCCAGTGAAAAATGCATTCGAGTGGGCGGAGCGACGGCTACCGTCCATCACAAAAAAACCATCGGATTGAAAGCCGGTGCGTTGCATCAAGCGATTCACACGATCTTTGAGTTCGGCGTCTTCCAAAGGTTGGAATTTGTTGAACAGCGGCATGATGAAGTTGGGTGCGATCCACATCACAAACACTTGGTAAGCCACCAGCAATGCCCACGCCCACAACCACCAGAGGCCACCGCCTGATTCCATCAACTGCAACACGGCCCAGACCAGCGGCATACCCAGCACCGCACCCACCAAGGTGCTTTTGACCAGGTCGCTCAGCCACAGTCCAATCGTCATGTTGTTGAACCCAAAGCGTTGTTCGAGGTGAAATGTTTGGTAATAAGAAATGGGCAAATTCAAAGCGCCCGTGATCAGCATGAAGCCAGCTACCAACACCAGTTGTTGCAACATGCCTGGGCCCATCAGGTCCATCAACCATTGATCGAGCAAGCTCAAACCGCCCAGCAAGGTCCAGCCCAGCAACACCAAGGCATCCAGTGCCAAATCCCAATGGCCCAGTCGCAATTTGGCCAAGGTGTAATCGGCTGCTTTTTGATGGGTGGGCAGCGTGATGGATTGCGCGAAATCGGCGGGGACTTCGGCGCGGTGGTTGGCCACATGGCGAATTTGTCGGTTGGCCAGCCACAGCTTGAGCAGCAAATTAACCAACAACATCACGGCGAACAAAAGGGTGAAATTCATAGGAGAGATCATGGGAGAAGTGTAGAGGTTTGCACATTTGCATCTGCGGGGTAGTTTCACGCGATGCAAGCAAGCGGTTATTTTCGTTGATAAGGCCTAATCAGTGTGCGCTTGAGGGACAATGACCGGATGACCAATCACCCCACCCCAGCTGCCACGGACACCCTCGAACTTGCCAAAAACGACAACAACCTGGTTTGGTTGGATTGTGAAATGTCAGGGCTCGACCCTGAGCGTGAAAGGTTGTTGGAAATCGCCATCGTAGTGACCGGGCCAGATCTTTCGCCTCGCATTGAAGGCCCGGTGATCGTGATTCACCAAAGCGATGCGCTACTGGCCGGCATGGACGCTTGGAACAAGGGCACACACGGTAAAAGCGGTTTGATTGACAAGGTCAAAGCCTCTGAAGTGACAGAGGCCCAAGCAGAAGACGTGCTGATCGACTTTATGAAGCGATATGTCAGCAAAGGGGTAGCCCCCATGTGGCAACACGATTGGGCAGGACCGGCGTTTTCTGGCCGCCTACATGCCGCGTTTGGAGGCTTTCTTTCATTACCGCAACCTCGATGTCAGCACTTTGAAGGAATTGTCAAAGCGTTGGAAGCCCGAGGTCTACAACAGCTTCAAAAAACAGCAAAGCCATACTGCGTTGGCAGATGTGCATGAGTCGATAGACGAACTTGCGCACTATCGCGAGCACTTTTTGAAACTGTAAGTCCACACAATTTTTTGCAACAGCATCCGCTTTTCGTGCGAGAATACCCCTAGTTGCGCTTTTTGGTGCAACCCAGCTACATCCTCTTCACACCTTGGGTTCTCTTTGAGCCGCGTTGCAGTTTTTTGCAGCATGCTTTGTTTGAAGGTTGATGTTTTTCAAACTTTTAAACGGAGCAGCCTCACCTTGATGGGTGTGGGCCAAAAACACAATGGACGATTTGAATTTGCATTCCCCCGCTGACGCACGCGACGAGTCAGCCCACGAACTTCCTTCCACCCACAGCGCGCTTCCCCAAGCCGCTGCCGTGCCCAATGCATTTGCCCAAATGGGCTTGGCCAAAGAATTGCTGGCTGCTGTGCATGACTTTAACTTCACACAACCCACCGACGTCCAATGGCGCGCCATACCTTTGGCGCTGCAAGACAACGCGGACAAACCTGCCAATGATTTGTTGGTCTCTAGCCAAACCGGCAGTGGCAAGACCGCCGCTTTTTTGTTGCCTGTGTTGCACACTATTTTGATAGAGCGTCAGGCTGTAGAGCAAAAAGAAGCCAAAGCATGGGCATTAAAGGTAGAGCAGGCCAAGGCCAACGGTGAAGAGTTGCCTAAAAAACCGCGCCGCAAAAATCCCACCGATATGCGCCATGTGAAGCCTGCTTTCCCCAGTGCCTTGGTGTTGTGTCCCACACGCGAGTTGGCGCAACAAGTGGCCAAAGATGCCATCGATTTGGTCAAACATTGCAAAGGTTTGCGCGTTGCTTGTGTGGTGGGCGGTATGCCATACCCCTTGCAGATTGCGCGTTTGCACAACGCCGATTTGGTGGTGGCCACACCGGGACGATTGCTCGATTTTGTTTACTCTGATAATACAGAATAGCCTTATCACTGTTAATATCACTCAATTCTGACAAATCTTTTGAGCACATTGTAATGTATCGGAGTCCGTACAGTGCTAGGATACATGTTTCGGGAACCCAAAATTTAATTAATGCTTCCGATAACCAGCATAAATTATCTACAGTGCGACAAC
>JALRAA010000092.1 GCA_023262645.1 Burkholderiaceae bacterium | reverse complement strand
ATGGGGTAGTTTTTGCGAGCCACTTTGACACCTTGCTTCACTTAAAAAAATGGGGCTTTCCTGTCGCTAAACAAACGCAATGTGTAAAAGGGGCGGCTGGCTTGGTGCAATTTCACCAGGCAATTGCTCAAGAGAGGGATGGCCTGCCATTTGACATAGATGGCGTGGTCTACAAAGTCAATAGCCTAGAAGCGCAACAACGCCTTGGATTTGTCACCCGAGAACCCCGTTGGGCAGTGGCGCATAAATACCCTGCACAAGAAGAACTCACCACCGTCCAAGCTATTGAAGTGCAAGTAGGGCGCACTGGCAAACTCACACCCGTTGCCAAATTGGCTCCCGTGTTTGTGGGCGGCGTGACCGTTACCAACGCCACGCTGCACAACGAGGACGAAGCCAGACGCAAAGATGTGAGAGTGGGCGACACCGTGGTGGTCAGACGCGCAGGTGATGTGATTCCTGAAGTGGTGTCGGTGCTGCTGGAGAAACGCAATCACGCCGCCCCCGCATTCACCATGCCACGACATTGCCCGGTCTGCGACAGCCCAGCGGTGCGCGAAGAGGGCGAAGCCGATTTTCGGTGTACCGGTGGATTGTTTTGCAGTGCACAGCGTAAACAAGCCTTGTTGCATTTTGCGCAACGCAGAGCGGTCGAAATTGACGATTTGGGCGAGAAATTGGTGGACCAATTGGTTGACGCGGAGTTGGTGAAAACCTTACCCGATTTGTACCGACTGACCCGTGCGCAATTGATTGGTCTGGATCGCATGGCTGAGAAATCCGCCAATAACTTGTTGGCGAGTTTGGAAAAATCCAAGCACACGACCCTGCCTAGGTTCTTGTACGGGTTGGGTATTCGGCATGTGGGCGAGGCTACCGCCAAAGACTTGGCCAGGCATTTCGGTGGTTTGCAAGCCATCATGGATGCCAGCATCGACCAATTGCTGACGGTCAATGATGTTGGGCCAGTTGTTGCCAACAGCTTGCGTGCTTTCTTTGACCAAGTACATAACCGTGAAGTGGTGCAACAACTCAGGGAATGCGGCGTGCATTGGGAAGAATTTGCACCCGGTGCGCGGTTGGACTTGCCGCTGAGTGGTCACACCTATGGGATCACGGGTACCTTGCCCACCTTGTCACGAGAGCAAGCCCAAGCATTGTTGGAACAAGCAGGAGCCAAAGTGGCTGGCAGTGTCAGCAAAAAAACCACCGGTGTCATCGCCGGAGAAGCCGCAGGCAGCAAGCTAGAAAAAGCCATGGCGTTGGGTATACCTGTCTTGGATGAAGCCGCGTTATTGGCGCTGACCCGTTCAACATGAAGGCGCAAATCGGCATTGATCTCGGAGGCACCAAGATAGAAGTGGCGGTGCTCGACGGTCAAGGCCAATTCATGTTCAGACACAGAAAATCATCGCCGTCGCACAGTTACCCGGCCATCTTGAACACGATCGCAGAACTGGTGACCTTGGCCAGGCAAACCTTGGCTCTGCCGGCGCCAACTGTGGTGGGCATCGGCATGCCTGGATGTTTGGATGCACAGACGCAACGGGTGCGCGGCTCCAACACCCAAGCCATGAATCACCAACCTTTGAAGGCCGATTTGCAACACGTGTTGGGTTGTGAGGTGCGTCTTGAGAACGACGCCAATTGCTTGGCTTTGAGCGAAGCCATGGACGGTGCTGGTGCGCAAGCGCAGGTGGTGTTTGCGGCCATTTTGGGAACCGGTTGCGGCGGCGGTGTGGTGGTCAACCGTCAATTGCTCAGCGGGCGACACGCGATTGCCGGGGAATGGGGCCACAACCCTCTGCCATGGCCCCGCGCAGAGGAGTTGAATATCGCCCCTTGCTGGTGTGGCCAAACAGGATGCTTAGAAACTTGGCTCAGCGGAACCGGCTTCGCCCTTGACCATGCCCGCGCCAATGGCGCAGAGCGCAGCGCGGTTGAAATCATCCAAGCCATGCGGCATGGTGATTCGTCTGCAACAGCCTCTTTCGAGCGATATGTGAACCGGCTGGGTCGCGCCTTGGCGCAAGTGGTCAATTTGCTGGACCCAGATTGCATCGTATTGGGTGGCGGCATGAGCAATGTGCAAGAAATTTATCCCAAGATTCAAGCCGCCATGCAACCTTATGTGTTTGGCATCCAAGTCAACACACCTGTGTTGGCCGCGCAGCATGGCGACTCGTCAGGTGTCAGAGGAGCAGCTTGGTTGTGTCGCTGATCGCGCGTGTCAACGGGCAGCGGCGCCCAGCACATCCAACAATTGGGTTTCCAAATCGATTTGTGTGCGGTTGTGTTGCAGCGCAGCGCCATCGATCAAAAAAGTATCTTCTACCCGCTCACCCAACGTACTGACTTTGGCCAGCAGCACATTGATATGGTGCTGCGCCAAGACTTGTGCCACGCCATAAAGCAATCCGGCACGGTCGCTGGCTGAAATACTCAACAACCAACGTTGCGCTTTCTCATCGGGTTGTAAGCGCACACGCGGTGCCACGGGAAAGCTCTTGACACGGCGCGATACACGTCCGCCTTGTCGGGGTTTGTGCAGCGGGCCACCGTTTTCAATCGCTTCTTTCAAACCGTTTTCCACCATGGGGGTGAGTTCACGGTAATGCACATTCAACATTGGCGTCACCACTTGGAACGTGTCGAGCGCATAACCGTTTTTGGCGGTGTGGACTTTCGCGTCTTGGATGCTGAATTCTGCTTGGTCAAAGTATCCGCAAATGCGCGCAAACAAATCTGGTTGATCGGGGGTGTAGACCATCACTTGCAAGCCTTCACCCAACGGTGACAAGCGGGCTTTGACAGTCACGCCTGCACTTTGACCAGCGGCTTTGGCCAACGCCAGTGGCCGAGACAATTGGCGGGTATGCCATGCGATGTCAGCCGCTTCGTGTCGCATGAAATAACCCACGTCCAAGGTGTCCCACAAATCTTTGTGCGACTCAAACGGCATGGCATAAAGATTGAGTGTTTCAAGCGCTTCGCGTTTGCGCATCTCCACCAATGCATGCGGATCGTGGGACTGGCCACCGAGCACTGCCGCGCTGGCCCGGTAAAGGTCTTCCAGCAACTTACCTTTCCATGCATTCCATACCTTTGGGCTGGTGCCACGGATATCGGCCACCGTCAGCAAATACAAAGCGCGCAAATACCTTTCGTTGCCCACCTTGTTGGCGAATGCACGAATGACATCGGGATCGCTCAAATCCTCTTTTTGCGCCACATGGCTCATGGTCAAGTGGTGCTTGACAAGGAATTCAATCAATTGCTGATCGGCTTTGGCAATGCCATGTTGGCGACAAAACAACCGCACCTCTTTGGCACCCAGATCCGAATGGTCGCCGCCACGTCCTTTCGCAATGTCATGAAACAAAGCGGCCACATACAAAATCCAAGGCTGCTCCCAACCAGCTGCGAGTTGCGAACAAAACGGGTATTCATGCGCATGCTCCACGATGAAAAACCGCCGTACATTGCGCAACACCATCAAGATGTGTTGGTCCACGGTGTAGACATGAAACAAATCATGCTGCATTTGCCCCACGATGCGCCGAAATACCCACAAGTACCGACCCAGCACCGAGGTTTGGTTCATCAACCGCATGGCATGGGTGATGCCCTGTGGCGTTTGCAAAATGCGCATGAACATGGCGCGGTTGGCAGGGTCGCGCCGAAAGGCTGCATCCATCAAGCCACGGGCGTTGTAAAGCGCTCGCAAGGTGCGCGCCGACAGACCTTTGATGCCGACGGTTTCTTGGTAGACCAAAAATGTTTCCAAGATGGCATGGGGTTGGCGCTGGTACAAACCGTCATCGACCACTTCCAGCATGCCAGATTTATCCAAGAACCGTTCATTCAAAGGCCGTGGCGGGTGCGCGTGTCCTTGGTCAAACAGCCAGTCTTCGATATTCAAATGGATGATTTGATGGAGTTGTGTGACTGCTTTGGCAGCCCAGTAGTAGTGCTTCATCAATGCTTCACTGGCAGCACGTGCCCGTTTGGCATCTTGCGTATCAGCCGCCAAACCCAACTCGATAGCAAGCGTGGATTGCATGTCGAATACCAAGCGGTCTTCTCGCCGGCGAGCTGACCAGTGCAAACGCCAACGCAACAAAGACAGCAGGTTTTCGTTTCTTTTCAGCTGCCGCATTTCTAGCGCGGTGACCATGCCGCGAGCGTTGAGGTCTTGCCAAGTCGAACCCAAGCCACTGGCCTTGGTCAGCCACAAAAGCATTTGCAAATCGCGCAATCCGCCGGGGGATTCTTTGCAATTCGGCTCCAGCGAATAAGGCGAGTTGTCAAATTTGCTGTGCCGTTGTTGCATCTCTAAGGTTTTGCCTGTGAAGAACGCGCGGGGATCGAGTTGCTTTTTGAAGGCCTGATTGAACGATGCCATGAGGGCGGTATCGCCCACAAGCCATCGCGATTCCAGCATGGCCGTTTGCACGGTGATGTCAGCGGCAGCCTCAGACAGGCATTCATGCAATTGGCGAACGCTGGAGCCGATTTCTAAACCGGCGTCCCAACAGCTTCCTATGAAACCCTCGATACGGGCTTTGAGTGCGGCATCTGACTCTAACTGCAAGTCGTCTGGCAGCAAAACCAACACATCGACATCGGAATAAGGAAACAAGGCTTGTCTGCCATAACCGCCTACTGCGAGTAACGCAAAGTGTTCAGGCATACCTGCGTTTTGCCACAACGACTTCAATGTGTCATCGCACAAATCGCTGAGCAGTTTCAAATGCTGGTGTATGAGCGCGGCTTTGGACAAACTTTGCGCGGCAGCGCAACGGCTGAGTAACTCCGTTTTGCGTTGTCTGAAGTCAGAGGCTGAGGTGTTCACCGGTCAGCACGCGGTGGTGCTCACAAATGCGGGGAGCGGGGGCTACCGTCTGAGAGCGTCAACACTTCGTAGCCTGTTTGTGTGACCAGCACGGTGTGTTCCCATTGGGCGGACAGGGAATGGTCGCGGGTGATGATGGTCCAGCCATCGCTCATTTCCTTGATGTCGCGTTTGCCTGCATTGACCATGGGTTCGATGGTGAACGTCATGCCCGGCTTGAGTTCTTCGAGGGTGCCCGGCTTGCCATAGTGCAGCACCTGCGGGTCTTCATGAAACACCTGACCAATGCCGTGGCCGCAAAATTCACGCACGATAGAAAAGCCTTGGCCTTCGGCAAAAGTTTGAATCGCGTGGCCAATATCGCCCAAACGCACACCAGGTTTGACTTTGACGATGCCATGCCACATGGCGTCGTAAGTCAATTGACACAAGCGCTTAGCGGCAATAGAGCCTTCGCCCACGATGAACATTCGGCTTGTGTCGCCATGCCATCCGTCTTTGATGACGGTGATGTCGATGTTCACGATATCGCCTTTTTTCAGCGCTTTGTCGCTCGGAATACCGTGACACACCTGGTGGTTGATCGAGGTACAAATGGATTTGGGGTAGGGATTGCGACCGCTGGGGTTGTAATTGAGCGGCGCTGGGATGGCTTGCTGTACTTGGGTGATGTAATCGAACGCGAGTTTGTCTAGCGCGTTGGTGGTGACACCGGGTTGAACATGCGGGGTGAGATAGTCCAGCACCTCTGAGGCCAGTCTGCCTGCGATGCGCATGCCCGCAATGCCGTGTTCGTCTTTGTAGGTGATTGTCATTCCTAGATTATCTCAGGCTCAAGCCCTTGGGGGAGCAGTCGGGGCATGTCGTTAAAATTCGCCCACACTTGGTGAATGATTCGTCTGTAGCCTCACCCCACCTTACCCAAGACCTGCACGTGACCCTCCAAATCAGTACCTTTCAAG
Organism: Burkholderiaceae bacterium; assembly: GCA_023262645.1. GTDB lineage: Bacteria > Pseudomonadota > Gammaproteobacteria > Burkholderiales > Burkholderiaceae_C > Limnohabitans. The sequence continues at coordinate 482 of JALRAA010000092.1, read as the reverse complement.
GCTCGCATGCCTTCAGTACTCTACACACCCAACGGCTATTGGCATCCTTGCAAACCTTATGCCCTGCGATTGAATCGGTAGTCGCCCGTCGAATCTATTTGTTGTCCACCGAAAAAAAACCCACTTCAAAAATTTTGCAGCGCATGGGCGATTTGCTCGATGCGACATGGATTGCGTCGACCGACAAGCGTGACAGCCATCACACGTGGGTGGTGTCACCCCGATCCGGGACGATCTCTCCTTGGGCATCCAAAGCCACCGACATCGCCCGAAATTGCGGTTTTGACCTGCACAGAATTGAACGCCTGACCGAATACCAACTGGCCCTGCCCAGCGGCTTTGCGTTGAGCACAGATCAAAAAGCGCGCATTGAGCACAGCCTGCATGACCGAATGACCGAGTCGATTTGGCCAAACATATCCGCTGCCTTGTCATTGTTTCAACAGTTATCTGCCGCTGACATGGTTCGCATACCGTTGCTC
>JALRAA010000091.1 GCA_023262645.1 Burkholderiaceae bacterium | reverse complement strand
AGTAGCGCGAAATCCTGTGTCAGTTGGTTGTGCAAAAAATGGGCGGCCTCCTCGCCGCGCGCAGCGATCACCCCCAGATGGGGAAGGGCGCATGAGCCAGTAGCAGGCAATGGGGGAAGGGTCGGTGCAAGTTCAGAGGAAGTCATGCCTCCATTATCATGTCCGCTTTATCTGACATGCAGGACAGGCTTTTGAAAACACGGTGGCGCACAGGGTTGGGTCTGTTGCTGGTTCTGGCCATGCTGACAGCTTCGGGCAGTGCTTGGTGGATGTGGCGGCCCTTGCCTTTGTTGCAACCGACCGTGGATGTTTCCATTGAACCCGGCCAATCGGTCAAATCCATCGCTCAAACCGTTGTTTCATCCGGTGTCGATGTTTCGCCGGCGCTGCTCTATTACTTTTTTAAATTCAGCGGTCAATCGCGCTTGATCCGTGCGGGAAGCTATGAAATCGATGCGCAAACATCCGCATGGCAATTGCTGACGAAATTGGTCAGAGGTGAGGAGAATTTGAAAACCCTTACCTTGGTGGAAGGCTGGACATGGCGTCAATTCAGGCAAGCCATGAACAAATCCGAATTTTTAAAACACGATTCCCTCAGCTTGAGTGATGAAGAAATCATGAGCCATTTGGGCAAAGCAGGTATCGCCCCAGAAGGTCGGTTTTTTCCAGACACCTACAACTTCAGCAAAGGCAGTTCCGATTTGGACTTGATGCGAAGAGCAGCCAAGGCGATGGACAAACATTTGGCGACGTCTTGGCAAAACCGTGACCTCGGGTTGCCTCTCAAAAATGCCAACGAAGCTTTGGTATTGGCAAGCATTGTGGAGAAGGAAACTGGCTTGAGCAGCGATAGACGCATGATCGCCAGCGTGTTCCACAACCGCTTGCGAATTCAAATGCCCTTGCAAACCGACCCCACCGTGATCTACGGTTTAGGGGCTTCTTTCGATGGCAATCTGAGAAGGGCAGACCTGCAAACCGACCACCCTTGGAACACCTATGTGCACAAAGGGTTACCGCCCACCCCCATCGCCATGCCTGGCGTTGCGGCATTGGAAGCCACGTTGCACCCCGCTACCAGCAAGGCTTTGTATTTTGTGGCGCGTGGTGACGGCTCCAGCCAATTCAGTGAAAACTTAGCAGACCACAACGCAGCGGTAGACCGCTACCAACGTGGCATTTCAAACGGCAAGGCACAATAGTTTGTTATGCAACCTACCGGCGTATTCATCAGTTTTGAAGGCATAGACGGCGCTGGCAAATCCAGCCACATCCAAGCGTTGTCAGAAGCGTTTCGCCAACAAGGTCGAGAGGTCGTGCAAACCCGTGAGCCTGGCGGCACGGCCTTGGCTGAAAAACTGCGCGACATAGTGTTGCATGACGCCATGGATCCGCTGTGCGAAGCGTTGTTGGTTTTTGCCGCGCGACGCGACCATTTGCTGCAAGTCATTGAACCAGCATTGGCCAAAGGACAGGTGGTGCTTTGCGACCGATTCACCGATGCCACGTTCGCTTACCAAGGGGGCGGTCGTGGTTTTGATACCCGCGTATTGGCCCAATTGGAAACATGGGTGCAGGCACGTCCTGACAAAAGTATTCGACAACCTGACATCACCCTGTGGTTTTCACTAGACCCACATATCGCGGCACAACGCCTGGCAACCGCACGAGTGCCCGACCGTTTTGAGTCTCAGCCGTTGGTTTTTTTTGAACAGGTGCACAACGCCTATGCCGATCGTGTGAAAGCCGATCCCGAACGTTTCGCCATCATCGCAGCGGATGCAACCATCGACAAAGTGCGCCAATCTGTGTGGCAAGCCTTGGCTCAGCGTGGCTATTTACCCACCAACGCCTTATGAAACCTCTAGCGCCTTGGTTGCAATCTCAATTGCTTTCGTTGTTGCAGCGACCCGGCCACGCCTTCTTGTTGCAAGGCCCTTCTGGATTGGGCCAATACGAGCTGGGCTTGGCGTTGGCCTCTGCTTGGCTGTGCCATGCCCCCACTGAAAACGGCGCATGCGGTGTCTGCCCCAGTTGCCATGGCATTTCCGTGCGTGCCCATGCCGATTTGACGGTTCTCATGCCCGAAGTCGACATGCTGGAATGGCAATGGCCTTTGCCCGAAAAATCGCTCAAAGAGATCGAAGACAAAAAGCGCAAACCCAGCCGAGAAATACGTGTGGAAGCCATGCGTGACATGCTGACCTTCAGCCAAACCACCAGTGCCGGTGTGCGCGGAAAAGTGGTGTTGATCAATCCCGCTGAGCGCATGAACCACATCACCGCCAACACCTTGCTCAAAACCCTTGAAGAGCCGCCTGGTGACACGCGTTTCATCTTGGCTTGCCAGGCTGCACAAGAATTGCTGCCCACGGTCAGAAGCCGATGCCAAAACCACCACATGGCCTGGCCTGCGCTGGAGACAGCCACCGAATGGTTGGTGCAGCAATCCGTGCCTACCGATGACGCCGGTGTTTTGTTGCAAGCCGCAGGAGGCCGACCTGATGACGCTTTGATGATGTTCCGATCCGGCATCAAAGCCAGCACATGGAAGTCGCTGCCTGTACAAATCAGCCAAGGCGATGTCAGTGCATTGGCAGACCAGTCGCCGGTCTGGGTATTGTCTTGCTTGCAAAAAATATGTCATGACATGCTGTGTGCCAAGATGGGCGCAGCCCCGCGTTTTTTCAATCTCAAAGATTTGCCTCGCAGCGGGCAATTTGATACTTTGTCCGCGTGGTCGCGCGAATTGTTGATGATGGCCAAAACCGTTGACCATCCCTACCAACCCGGACTGCTGTTAGAAGCCTGGGTGAGCCGCGCGCAACGCGCTTTGACTTCTTGAATTTTCCCGATGTATACCGACTCTCACTGCCACCTGAACTTTCCTGAATTGCAAGCGCGCTTGAGCGATATTCGGCAAGACATGCAAGTCGCACAAGTCTCTCGCGCTTTGTTGATCAGCACACGTTTAGAAACTTTTGAAGATGTGCACAGCATCACCATGGCGCATGACAATTTTTGGTGCACCGCCGGTGTTCATCCCGACGAAGACCAAGTGCAAGAACCCACACTGGACGATTTGTTGCGATTGGGGCAACGCGACAAAGTGGTCGGCATCGGGGAAACGGGCTTGGACTATTACCGCTTGGGTGAACGCTCGGTGGCCGACATGGAATGGCAAAGAACCCGATTCCGTGTCCATATCCGCGCGTCAAGACAATTGGGATTGCCTTTGGTGATTCACACCCGCAGTGCCAGTGCCGATACGCTGGCGATCTTGAAAGAGGAAGGCTTCAGTGCCGGCAGCGCACCCGCCACCGGAGTGTTTCATTGTTTTACCGAAACCGCTGAAGTGGCCAGGGCGGCTTTGGACATGGGGTTTTATATTTCTTTTTCGGGCATATTGACCTTCAAAAATGCCACGGACTTGCGCGATATCGCGGCTTGGGTTCCGCTGGACCGCATGCTCATAGAAACCGACAGTCCTTATTTGGCGCCTGCACCACACCGTGGCAAAACCAATGACCCATCCTTGGTGCCGTGGGTGGCCAAGAAAATTGCCGAAATCAAAGGCTTGTCAGACGAAGTGGTGGCTACGCATACCACTGATAATTTCTTAAATTTATTCCATCATATTAATTAAATATAACTATTTAATTTAAGATCGGTGGATGAAAACCATCCACCCTCAACAACTTCGGTTGGCTATTTGTCAACTTTCATTCATTCTGATGGTGGCCTTGCCATTGGTCACTTTTCCAGCAGACAGTGTGTACGGCAGGTACCTGCCAGACCTGTTGGCATTTGCGGGGTTAGGGGTGTGGGGACTCCTGACCGCCTTTCAACCCGAAACCAAATTCCAGCGTATCGAAATCAACAGCTTGGGTGTATTGACAGGCTTTTGGGCAGTGCTGGTGGCAGTTCAATACGCGTTGGGATGGATACCCACTTCGATCGAATTCACGTTATTGGGCATCGGTTATTTGCTGGCAGCATTGATGGTGGGCGTGCTGGTCCGGATATGGGTCAATGCAGGCTTCGCGCATGAGTTATTGCATGCGTTTTTGACAGCGGTACTCGTGGTCGCATTGCTCAATGCTGTCGTTTTATGTGTACAGGCTTCCCCTTGGAGCACATACTTCGAACCCTTCATCGAAGTTGGCAATCCACAACGACCAGGGGGAATCATTTCTCAACCCAACATCGTGGGGACGTGGTGTGTTTGCGGCTTGGTGGCGCTGGTTTTTTTGTCGAAAGAACCCCTGGAACAAGCAGCCCCTGTATCGCTTTGGAGAATACTTGCCATGGTGTTGTTGTTGTGGGCCATCAACACCACCTTGTCACGCATTGCGCTCATTGAAATACTCGCGCTGTCGGGTTTGTGTGGGTTTTTTAGAAAGCGTTGTGGCATCAGCAAAGTATGGGTTGGGTTACCTTTGTGGCAAGCCTGTGTGCACTTTGCAGCGGTGGTGTTTCAAGGGGTTAAGCCAGGCAGTGAAATAAGTATTTACAACAGATTCACAGAAAGCAACCAAACACGTTTCGATATTTACAACGGCGTGGCTCACATCATCCAAGACAACCCCGTCTGGGGCATTGGCTGGCGGCAATTTCAATGGGTACAAATGAGCTATCCAGAGTTGGACGGTGCGCTGGACCATGCACACAACTTACTTCTACAAATACAACTGGAGCTGGGTTTGGCAGGTACTGTCGGGTTGCTGGCATTTCTGCTTTATTGGTTCAAGCAAAAACCATGGTCAACCTCGCGTCCAGCGGCTGTGGTGGGGTTGATGGTGGCCGCAATGTTTGGCTTACACAGCATGACTGAATACCCCTTGTGGTACGCCCCCAGTTTGTTTGCCTTCAGCATTGCGGTGGCTTTCATGGGCCATCAACCGATCATCACCCTCAAGCCCAAAAACAAAATTTTCCCATTCGCGTGGATGGCCTATTTGCTTTTGGTGGCGTGGATGTATGTGGACCACAAATTGGCATATGAGCGCGTCTTCCAATTCATGTTGAAACCCCATGCAGTTACCCAGCCAGACACACACAGTTTTTGGTTCAAAACCTATGACGACTACTTGGAGCTGCAAATCACCGAGGTCGATGAATCCAATTACGCATCGCATACCGACAAAATCATTCAGCTCACCAATTATTTGACCCCAGCGATGCCTTTGCATGATTTGCTGAAAGTCTATGTATTTAGCCAACAAGATCAAAGAGCCGTCGGCTTGGCTCGGAAAATTTGCAAAATGAATCCCCAGTTGTGGAAAAACAATGTCATCTGGCACCTGACCCGAGGGCCAACGCCCATGAAAAAGTGGATACTGTCGCAAGAAGCCGATCTCATACAGTGCGCACCGCCTACAAGCCCCTGAAAGGTTGTCCGATTGAAGTATCTTCTCGCCCTTTGTTTTTCTGGTTGCATGGCGATCACTGTCTGGGCGGGCAGTTATGAAGATTTTTTCACGGCGATACGGCTAGACCGATCGAAGACCCTTCAAGAATTGCTGGACAGAGGATTCGACCCCAACACCGTCGACGAAAAAGGCGTACCCGCTTTGATGGTAGCCATTCAATCCAAAGCCAAAAGCAGCGCAATTTCCCTGATGCAAACCGGCAGCATAAAACTCAATGCAACCAACCCAAACGATGAAAATGCTTTGATGTTGGCCGCGATCAACAACGAACTGGAGATCGCCCAGCTGTTGATTCAAAAGGGCGCTGAGGTGCACAAACGCGGATGGACGCCATTGCATTACGCGGCGACCAAAGGGCATATTCAAATGATGCGCCTGCTGATGGAAAACGACGCCTATTTAGATGCTGAGTCACCCAATGGAACCACACCGCTGATGATGGCCGCTCAGTACGGAACACCTGCTGCTGTTAAGTTGTTGCTAGAGGAGGGTGCCGACCCCAGAATAGAAAACAAATTGGGCTTTCCTGCGCTGGAGTTTGCCAATCATTCATTGCATCCCGACGCGCAAGACGCCAAGGATTACATCAAAGCGTTCTTGCACAGTTGGAACCAAAAATACCCTGCCACACAGCTTAATTCGCCAGTATCCGAGTAACCACAACCGCGCCTCTCAATTCACCGGGTTTGTAGTGAGTGGCTTTGTCATTGGGATACAGCTCAGAAAGCTTTGCTTTGACGGCCTCTGGAATTTGCTCAGGTGAACCATGGCATGTGGTGCACATAGGTTGCAGCAGGATCGGCTTGGCATAGCGCAGCTCTAAATCGTAAGCGCCCGACTTGACCACTTCCACGAATTCGATATCTTGGGGTTTGTCGCCTTGGGCCAAT
>JALRAA010000090.1 GCA_023262645.1 Burkholderiaceae bacterium | reverse complement strand
CAGCAGGGCCGTGCATGGCGCTGACCACAGGCTTGTCGCAATTGATGATGTTGTAGACCAAATCGCGCGCTTCTTTCCAGACGCGGGTGCGCACTTCGAAGTCTTGGGCCATGTCTTGCACCAAGGCCATGTCACCGCCGCCGGAAAAGCCCATGCCTTCGCCGCGCAGCACGGCACAGCGCACGCTGTCGTCGTCGCCAATGTCGCGCCATATGCGGCACAAATCTTCATGCCCACGGTGGCCTGCGGTGGGCAATTTGCCGTTGGCCGCTTTCATTTGTATATCGAGCACGCTGTCGTTGGGCCCGCGACGGGTAATGCGCAGTGTGTCGTAAATGCTGTAGTCGATGTTTTTCATACCACCTCTGTCGTGAGACAAGCTTCCAACAGAAACTTGCCGGGCTAAATTCAATGCCGAAGCGGCGAGACTTTTTGTTCGATTGCGCCAAACACGCTTTGGCCGTCTTTGTCTTTCATTTCGATGCGAACCGTGTCGCCAAATTGCATGAATTCGGTCTGCGCTTTGCCGTCCAAAATGGTTTCGATGGCGCGTTTCTCGGCGATACAACTGTAGCCTTTGGGCCAGTCTTTGCGGCCTTGGGTTTCCACCGCTTGGTTGCTCACCGTGCCGCTGCCAATGATGCTGCCTGCCCGCACATTGCGTGTTTTGGCCAAATGCGCAATCAATTGACCGAAATGGAAGGTCATCTCGGGGCCGGCGTCACACATGCCCACGCGCTTATCGTTCCAATCGACCCGCATGGTCAGGTGCAAACGCCCGTGTTGCCAAGCGCTGCCGAGTTCATCGGTCGTGACAGCCACCGGACTGAAGGCGGTGGCGGGCTTGCCCTGCAAAAAACCAAAGTTTTTGGCTAACTCGGCCGGTATCAACCGGCGCAACGACACATCGTTGGCCAACATCACCAAGCGAATGCTCTCAAGCGCTTCGTCGGCGTTGGACTGCATAGGCACATCGCCGGTGACCACCGCCACCTCGGCTTCGAAGTCAATGCCGTGGTCGGCGCTGACGGCAACGATGTCATCGCATGGCCCCAGAAAATCATCGCTGCCCCCTTGGTACATCAGCGGGTCTTCGTAAAAATTGGCGGGCACTTCGCTGTTGCGCGAGGCGCGCACCAACTCCACATGGTTCATGTAAGCAGAGCCGTCCGCCCATTGGTAGGCGCGCGGCAGAGGCGCCATGCACATCTTGGGGTCAAAGGGAAATGCATGCCGGGCTTTGCCTTGGTTCAGGGTTTGGTAAATGTCTTGCAGTTGGGGCGACAAAAAATTCCAATCATCCAGCACCTGCTGCAAACGCTGGGCAATACCGCTCGCATAATGGGCACTGCTTAAATCTCTGGAAACCACCACCAGTTGTCCATCGCGGGACCCGTCTTTGTACGTCGCTAATTTCATGCAGGCATTCTATCCACCGACCCTGAAACACCGGCTTGCACTGGCGGCGCTGCTGTTGATGGTGCTGTTGGTTCATCTCATGGGTTTGAAAGCGTTGTCGGTGCTCTGGCCGAGCACAACAGGCAGCACTTCATCCTTGAGCTTGCAATGGCAAGCTGCTGCCCCGCCAGCACCACCGGCGGCAACTCCCCCGGTGGCGGCCACTCGCAAAACCAGCCCGCCTCGCCCTTCGCGCAGCGCTCCCCAAGAGGGGTTTTATACCCCCAGTCCTGCCGCAGAGGCCAACCCCCGCGAGCCCGGGGAGGTTGCAACTTCCGACACCCCGCCCAGCAAAGACTCGCAAACGGCTACATCAGACACCGCCACCAACGATGTCGCCAGTGACACAACCGTTGCTGAACCCGTTGCCACACCGCCTGCAGAGCCCACACAAGCCAGCGCACCGGTGACAGCACCGCCCACAGAGCCGGTTGTGCCCGCGCCTTCACCTGTGACCGCCGACAACAACTTAGCGCCTGTATGGCTGTCCCAAGCCCGCTTTGTGTGGCCACGGTCAGGCGTTTTTCAATACGACGTGGTCGGCGAAAGCAAAGGTCTGCGCTTCAATGCCAACGGTGAATTGGTGTGGCAACACGACGGCGTGAATTACCAAATGAAGCTCGACATCAGCCACATGCTGCTGGGCTCGCGCTCACAAACCAGCGTCGGTCAACTCGGCCCCCAAGGATTGCAACCCAAACGCTTTGGCGACAAATACAAACAAGAAGTCGCGGCGCATTTCGAGCGCGACAAAGGTCTGGTGGTGTTCAGCGCCAACAGCACGCCACAGCCCTTGCAAGTGGCGGCACAGGACCGCTTGAGTCTGTTTGCACAACTCGCTGCGCTGCTGGCAGGTTCACCGGAATTGCGGCAAGCCGGACAACAACTGAGCTTTCAAATTGTGTCCTCCAAAAGTGCAGAGGTGTGGACTTTTCAAGTCGGTCAAAGCGAAGTGTTGAATTTGCCGATGGGTCAATTAACCGCATTGAAAGTGAGCCGACTGCCGCTGCAAAACCATGACCAAACCGCCGACATGTGGCTGTCTCCTGCACAGGGCTATCTGCCGGTGAAAGTGCGCATCGCCCAATCTAACGGCGATATATTGGAGCAGAGCTTACGCAAGGTGGTGGGGCAATGAACTCGGCGACAAGCACCGTCATGGCCTCTGTTGAACAGTTGAATCAGGCGACCCGCTTGATGGCTTGCGCCAGCACGTCCACCATGTGTTCTATCTGGGGGGTCTCCACCACATACGCCGGGGCCAGCACCATGTTGTCTCCAGCACTGCGCACCAACACGCCGTGTTTCAAGCACTCTAAAAACACCGCATAGCCCCGCTGACCCGCGCCTTTGTCCGAGGGGCTCAATTCCACCGCAGCGGCCAATCCCAAGGAGCGGATGCCCACCACATTGGGCAAACCACGAATGGCGGCATGCACCGCGTTGCCCAACACGGGGCCCATTTGGCCAGCGCGCTCAAACAATTTGTCGCGGGCCAACAAGCGCATGGTGGCCACTGCTGCCGCACAAGCCACTGGGTGGCCCGAGTAGGTGTAGCCGTGAAAGAACTCGATGCCGTGCTCGGGCGCGTCCACCCCCATCATCGCGTCATAGATCATGTCGCGACAGACCACACCGCCCAGCGGAATGATGCCGTTGGTCACACATTTGGCAAAGTTCAACATGTCCGGCACCACGCCAAAATAATCGGCGGCAAACGGCGTGCCCATGCGACCAAATCCGGTGATCACTTCATCGAATATCAACAAGATGCCGTGCTTGTCGCAAATCTGTCGCAGCCGCTGCAAATACCCTTGCGGCGGGATGTACCAACCGGCACTGCCCGCGACCGGCTCGACGATGATGGCCGCCACATTGGACGGGTCGTGCAAAGGCAAGAGACGGTTTTCCAATTCGAGCAACCAGTCTTCGTCGAACACCGGCAATTCACCTTGCACATACGCATGGTTCAGCGGGTCATGGATGAACCGCAAATGGTCGACCTTGGGCAACATCGCAGCGCCAAATGCTTTGCGGTTGCCAGGAATACCGCCCACGCTCATGCCGCCAAAACCCACGCCGTGGTAGCCGCGTTCGCGACCGATGAACACGGTGCGTTGCCCTTGTCCACGGGCGCGGTGATAGGCCAGCGCGATCTTCAGCGAGGTGTCGGCCGCTTCTGATCCCGAAGTGCAGAAAAACACCTTGTTCAAATCGCCCGGTGCCAATTGCGCGAGCATGTGCGCGGCCTCAAAAGCACGGTCGTTACCGAATTGGAAGGCGGTGGCGTAATCCAAGGTTTGCAGTTGTTCATGAACCGCCTCGTTGATTTCACGGCGGTTGTGGCCAGCCCCCACACACCACAAACTGGAAATGCCGTCGAGCACTTGCTGTCCTTCGTTGGTGGTGAAGTACATGCCATTCGCGGCTTTGAACACCCGGGGAGATTGGTGAAAGTCTCGGTTCGGTGTGAACGGCAACCAAAGGTTGTCCAGTTGCAAGGGGATGTCGCTGGCGCCCATGTGTGTCTCCTTGGCAAGGCCATGCACCTGCCTGTGGCAAGCGTTCAAGGCATTCTAGGTCGCATGCTGTCGGGCAGTTGCAAGCTCACGGTTTCGGTGGTGGTGACCAATCCCAAGGTGAATGCATCCAAGCGCGGGTACTCTGTGCACTGCCAGCGCGGTGTGCCAGCGGTCGGGCAATGCAATGTGATGCGGTCTTTGGGTGGGTTGCGCGTGATTTCACGCACCAACACAAAACCGGTGGCATCTTTCATCTCGTACAACGCGGTATGCAGCAATTGCGCATCGTATTTGTGGCCCATGCGCTCTTTGTAAAACGCCAACATTTCTGCGGCTCGCTCAGGCAGCATTTGACCGGTCAATGGCAAGCTGGGCCCGTGTATGCCAATCACTGTCAGTCGCGGCTCGAAACCCGTGGCATACATGCGCTCTTTGCCCGCCATGAATATCAAAGAGCAGGCAGACAAACACGGCCCCGACACCAAGGTGGTCACCGGTTGCGTGGTCAACCAACGCGCGATGTTCAGGCTCGCATTCAAATGCCCGCCGCGCGAATTCACCAGTATCAAACGCTTCACCGGCGCAGCTTCAAATTCGGCACGCAACTTCACATCGTCGTTGGCAACGATGTCGCCGCTGACAAACACATCGCTGTCGATGCGCTCAATGTGGATGGCCAATGCGTGGGTGGCGACCGTGCTTGTCAGCAGACACAACCCCAACCATTTCCATCCGCTGATGTGGAAAAACCGATGCAACCATTTGCATGCATTTGATGACTTGAACATGACGACCTCCAGGCAATGACTGATGGGTCTTCATGGGCAAAACAAGTGCCATGCTGAGGGCTTAACTTTTGGATGCACCGCCTTTCGATTGGAAAGAAAAAATCACACGTTGGCATTCAAACGGAACGGTGTTTTTGTCGACAGCCACTTGACTACCGGTAGCGACTCGCTGTGAATTTGTCGACACTGCACACACCGTTCAACGATCGCGATGACACCTGGTTGAATACCTCTTGCTTACGTGCTTCAAGCGTGGCGAAAAGGGCCATGCCTGCGGTTTTTCCGGCGTGAAAGGCATTCGGTTTAAAGTAGCGGGATGAATGCATTGACCTCTCCCGAAATCAACAGCCTGCGTTCGCAAGACACCGCATTGGCTGAACGCAGCGCACAAGTGGTGGCTGCATTGCGCCAAGTGCTGCCGTCGCATGCCGTGTTGTCTTCGTCTGAAAACACCACCCCGTATGAATGCGATGGCTTGACCGCTTATCGCCAGCGCCCGTTGTGCGTGGCATTGCCCGAAACCTACGAGCAAGTGCAAGCGGTGCTGCGCACCTGCCACGCCTTGCAAGTGCCCGTGGTGGCACGCGGCGCAGGCACGGGTTTATCCGGCGGCGCCATGCCAAATACGCAAGGCGTCACCTTGTCGCTCGCGAAGTTCAACCGCATTTTGAACATGGATGCACACAGCAGAACCGCCGTGGTGCAAAGCGGCGTGCGCAATCTGGCCATCAGCGAAGCCGCCGCGCCCTTGGGTTTGTACTACGCACCCGACCCCTCTAGCCAAATCGCTTGCACCATTGGTGGCAACGTGGCGGAAAACTCAGGCGGTGTGCATTGTCTGAAATACGGTTTGACTTTGCACAATGTGTTGAAGGTCAAAGGCCTGACCGTAGAAGGCGAATGGGTAGAGTTTGGTGGCGACGCACTCGATACCCCTGGCTTCGACATGCTGCCACTGGTGGTGGGCTCTGAAGGCATGTTGGCCATCACTTTGGAAGTCACGGTCAAGCTCACCCCCAAGCCACAACTCGCACGTTGCATCATGGCCAGCTTTGACGATTTGCGCAAAGCCGGTGACGCAGTGGCCGCAGTGATTGCGGCTGGCATCATTCCGGCGGGCTTGGAAATGATGGACAAGCCCATGACCGCTGCTGTCGAAGATTTTGTGCATGCGGGCTACGACTTGAATGCCGACGCGATTTTGCTGTGCGAGAGCGACGGCACCCCCGAAGAAGTGGAAGAAGAAATTGGCCGCATGAGCGCCGTGTTACAGCGTTGCGGCGCCACCGCGATCGCGGTCAGCAAAGACGAAGCCGAGCGCTTGAAATTTTGGAGCGGTCGCAAAAACGCCTTCCCTGCCAGCGGCCGCATCAGCCCCGACTACATGTGCATGGACTCGACCATTCCGCGCAAACGCTTGGCCGACATATTGCTCGCGATTGCCGAGATGGAAAAAAAATACGGCCTGCGCTGCGCCAATGTGTTTCATGCAGGGGACGGCAATTTGCACCCGTTGATTTTGTTTGACGCGAACGACCCAGACCAGTTGCACCGCTGCGAACTCTTTGGTGC
>JALRAA010000008.1 GCA_023262645.1 Burkholderiaceae bacterium | reverse complement strand
ATACGCCACTTGGGTTTTGCCTCTCCCGAGCAAACCAAACAGTTGTTGATCACCGACCTCTTTACGGCCAAACTCGGTAATGTCGCCTGTCACCAAATAGTCTGCGCTCTTGAGGTTGGGTGTTTTGCCTTCAATATCTTTTTCAAATTTGGCTTCACCCAAATTGTCACGGTCCATCACAGAGAACCTGTTGGCTTGTTGTAAGTGGCTGATCAAAATGGTTTTGCTTTGGTTGCCCAACCGGTCTATTCCGTCTGAAAACAAGCCGCGTAAGAAGCTGGAGCGGTTTTCAAATTTGCCAATAGCCAAAGAAAAACGAGGGCCGTTGTAGGTGCTGTCTGCACTGATCACTTGGGGGGTGGTCAGTGACTTTGAGGATTCAGTGGCGCATCCTGCCAGCATCAGCGTAGACACAAAAAACACCGAAAGGGTCGTTTGAATACATTTCATGTGAAACTCCTTGAAATCTGCAATTGGGATTGGTGAAAAACCAGAGACCCATCCTGCAGACATTGCTTTGAATATAAGTGATTACCCCAAACTTCATTGCCGAACTTGATTGCTTTATGAGGTGTTTGACTCAGCCCTTTAGCTGCTTGATGGTAATGGCCACAATCACAATATGTATTGGGTAGACAGCCATTGCCATTTGGATGCCGCTGAATTTGACGCTGACCGTCAAGCGGTTCGCGATTCAGCCCGGTCTGCGGGTGTGGACTTGTGCGTCTTGCCAGCGGTCGAGGCGGCCAACTTTGACACTGTTCGCGTGCTGGCGCATACACACGGTGATGTGTATGCGTTGGGCATACATCCTCTGTACACACCCAAAGCGCAAGCGCAAGATTTGCAAACGCTAGACCAGCAGTTGCATTTCCACCGCAGCGATAAGCGCTTGGTGGCGGTGGGTGAAATCGGCTTAGATGGTTTTGTGCCGGGTCTGGACATGGCAACACAGCAACGGTTTTATACCGCCCAGTTGAAGTTGGCTCGACAACACAGATTGCCGGTCATATTGCATGTGCGGCGCAGCGCAGATCTGTTGTTGAAAGGTTTACGCCATACGCCTGTTCAAGGGGGCATTGCCCATGCATTCAATGGCAGCTTGCAGCAAGCCCGCCAATTCATCGACCTGGGTTTCAAGCTCGGCTTTGGCGGTGCATTGACTTACGAGCGAGCGCTGCAATTGCGCCGCTTGGCGACTGAATTGCCACTGGACGCGTTGGTGCTGGAAACCGACTCGCCCGATATACCGCCGCATTGGTTGTATGTGACCGCTGCACAGCGCGAGGCCGGTGTGGCCCAAGGCCGCAATACACCAGACCAAGTGCCGCGTATCGGGCAGTTGTTGGCAGATTTGCGCGGGGTGTCTTTGGAGGAAGTGCAGTGGGTAACGACCCGCAATGTGCGACAGGCGCTCGGGATGGGCGATGACTGGTTGCAGGTTTGCAGGGCTAACGCCCAGAACTGACGACAATCCCCCCATGTCCTCTACGCCCTCCCAACTCCCGCAAGTGAACATGTCCGAGCACGGCAAGGTGCGGTATTTGCATTTGGGTACCGCTTGGGTACAAGGTTCGATGTGGGTGAAAAAACCTTTTGACATCGAATTGGAATATGTACAGCGCATGCAAGCATGGCTGTTGTTCCACGAGGCCGACGACGTGGCCGATTTACACGCCATGCAATTGGGTTTGGGCGCAGCAACCTTGACCAAGCATTGCCACCGTGTCCTCAACATGCGCACCACTGCGATTGAACTCAATCCGCAAGTGGTGGCCGCCTGCCGTACTTGGTTCGAGTTGCCGCCTGACGACGAGCGCTTGAATGTGGTGCTGGGTGATGCGGCAGAAGTGGCAGCGCATGCGCATTGGCAAGGTCAGATCGATGTGCTGCATGTCGATTTGTATGACGACCAAGCCGCTGCACCTGTGTTAGATGACCCGGTGTTTTATGGCCATTGCAAAAACCTGCTGACCTCCAACGGTTGCATGGTGGTCAATTTGTTTGGGCGTTCTTCCAGTTTTGAGCGGTCGCTCTCGCATATCAGCGAATCGTTTGGTGCAGATGCACTGTGGGCGTTCAGCCCGACCCGCGAAGGCAATACCGTGGTGTTGGCTCAGCGTGCGCCAAGTTGTCCTGCGATGGAAATACTGCAAGCGCGTGCCGCGCAAATTCAAGCGCGTTGGCGTTTGCCTGCACCGCAGTGGTTGCGCCAATTCAAACCGGTTGCGGCATAGGTGACAATGGCGTTTCTGCGCATCAGAGGGATCCTCTCGTGTCTATCAAAAGCCAAAAAGATTTTGTATCAGGGGTGATGTTTACCGTCACCGGCGCGGCATTCGCTTGGAATGCAGCGACCGCTTACAACGTGGGCTCGGCCGCACAAATGGGCCCGGGCTATTTCCCCATGGTGCTGGGTTTGGTGTTGGTGTTGTTGGGCAGTTTCATCATGTTTTTTTCATTGGTGGTGGAAACCCCAGACGGTGGTTTGATCGGCGATTTTGCATGGCGTCCGTTGTTTTGTATTTTGGGTGCCAACGTGTTGTTTGGTGTGCTGTTGGGTGGATTGCCGCTGTTCGGTTTGCCTTCCATGGGTTTGATGGCGGCCATTTACGCCTTGTGTGGCACCGCATTGCTCGCCGACGCCAACCGCTTCACGCTCAGGCGCTGGTTGGTGTTGTCCACCCTCTTGGCCGCAGGCAGTTATCTGGTGTTCATCCAATTGCTGGGCCTGACCATGCCGGTATGGCCTTTTTTCATCTACCCTTGATCGGATAGCCATGGATTTGCTCGCCAACCTTGCCACCGGTTTTGCAGTTGCCGGCACACCGATCAATTTGGTTTATGCATTGATTGGTTGTTTGCTGGGCACGTTGATTGGCGTGTTGCCCGGTATCGGTCCAGTGGCCACGATTGCCATGCTGTTGCCAGCCACCTATGCCTTGCCGCCCGTGTCTGCCTTGATCATGTTGGCGGGTATTTATTACGGTGCGCAATATGGCGGTTCCACCACGGCTATTTTGGTCAATTTGCCGGGCGAGTCTTCATCGGTGGTGACCACCTTAGACGGTTACCAAATGGCGCATCAAGGACGCGCGGGGCCAGCTTTGGCAGCAGCAGGCTTGGGCTCATTCGTTGCGGGTTGTGTCGGCACCTTGCTGTTGGCGGCATTTGCCGCGCCATTGACCGAATTGGCGTTCGCTTTTGGCCCTGCCGAGTACTGCGCATTGATGGTGGTGGGCTTGATCGGCGCGGTGGTGTTGGCCTCGGGTTCTTTGCTCAAAGCCATCGCCATGATCATTTTGGGATTGTTGCTGGGTCTGGTGGGCACGGATATCAACTCGGGCATGGCCAGGTTCACCCTAGACATCCCCGAATTGACCGACGGCATAGGTTTTGTAGCAGTCGCCATGGGCGTGTTTGGTTATGGCGAAATCATCAGCAATTTGGCCAAAAGCGAATTGGACCGCGAGGTGTTCACCGCCAAAGTGCAGGGGTTGATGCCAAACGGCGATGACATACGCCAGATGATGCCAGCGGTATTGCGCGGCACGGTACTGGGTTCATTGCTGGGTGTGCTGCCTGGCGGCGGCGCGGTACTCGCCTCGTTTGCAGCGTACACCTTGGAGAAAAAAATCCAGCTCAAAGCCGGTGAAGTACCCCTCGGTCAAGGCAATATCCGTGGTGTGGCCTCGCCGGAATCTGCGAACAACGCCGGTGCACAAACATCGTTTATTCCTTTGCTCACGCTGGGCATTCCGCCTAATGCAGTGATGGCGCTGATGGTCGGTGCCATGACGATTCACAACATTCAACCGGGCCCGCAGGTGATGACGGTGAACCCCGAATTGTTTTGGGGACTGATCGTGTCCATGTGGATCGGTAATTTGATGTTGATCGTTTTAAATTTGCCGATGATCGGTATCTGGATCAAATTGCTGACCGTGCCCTACCACTATTTGTTTCCGGCCATTGTGTTGTTTTGTGCGATTGGTGTGTACACCACCAACAATTCCACCTTCGATATTTGGCTGGTGGCTTTGTTTGGTTTGGCGGGTTATGTGTTTACCAAATTGGGTTGTGAGCCAGCGCCTTTGTTGTTGGGCTTTATCTTGGGACCGATGATGGAGGAATACCTCAAACGGGCGTTGAAATTGGCGCGCGGGGATTGGTCGGTATTCATCACCCGCCCGTTGTCTGCCGCTTTGCTGGCATTGGGTGTGGTGTTGCTGTTGTTGGTGTTGTTGCCAGCCATCAAATCCAAACGCGAAGAAGCCTTTGTAGAAGATTGAGTGGGTCACCATGATTGAACACCCTGCCAGACGAGCGCTACACAACGAGGTACACGCCCGCCCGCCTGAACCCATGCAAGCACCGGTGGCCATCAGCCACATGGTGATGTTGACCGACGCCACGGCGCGCGAGGCCAGTCGAGCGCATTTGATGGCCTTGTTGCACGACCACCATTTGCCGGTGCCGCAAGCACACACCAACCATTTACGGGTGGACTTGGGCAACTGGCGCTTGCGCTGGGAGTTGCACACCGAATTCGTGACCTGGACGTTCATGGTGGATGCGCACGATGGGCTTCCCAACCCAGAGGAATACGGCATGGCCTTGCGCTTGTTGCCGCAGCAATGGTTCAGCGAATTGCCCGGTGAATGCTTGGCACGCATCAACCTCTGGGCCAAATTGACCCAAGACCTGAGCGACCGCGATGAGTTGCACCAACAGTTCCGTGAAGATTCGTTGGTGGCGTGTCAATTGGCCGAAGGCACGGCCACCTTGCACACCGATTTTCAAATTGGCCCCGACGGTTGTTCGCGCATGTTGTTGCGCGTAGGTCAGGTCTCTCAGCGCCGTTTGGGTCGCATGGTGCAGCGACTGTTGGAAATTGAAACCTACCGCATGATGGCTTTGTTGGGTTTGCCCGTGGCGCGCAGCGCAGCGCCTTCACTCGCGTTGGCAGAGCAAGAGCTCGCCGATTTGGCCCAAGCCATTCGCAGCGCCAGCCATGACGAAGAAGCCGTGTTGCTCGAGCGCTTGACCCGATTGGCCGGCCAAGTCGAGGGCTTGTACGCATCGCAACATTCCCGCTTTTCTGCCAGCAAAGCGTATTTCGAATTGGTAGACCGGCGCATACAAGACATCCGTGAATCGCGTTTGCCCGGCTTTCAGTCGATCGGTGAATTCATGGACCGGCGTTTGTCACCTGCCCGCAGCACATGCGATTGGGTGGCCAGACGCCAAACCGCTTTGTCCGAACGGGTGTCTCGCATGAGCAATTTGTTGCGCACACGCGTGGACTTTCAGCAAGAGCAAAGCAGCCAAGCATTGCTGGCGGCGATGAACAAGCGCCAAGGCATGCAACTCAAATTGCAAACCACGGTCGAGGGCTTATCGGTGGCTGCCATCACCTATTACATTGCAGGCTTGATGCACTATGTCGCCGAGGGCTTGGCCGCCAAAGGTTGGGTTTCAGATCCCACCATGGCCACGGCTTGGGCGGTGCCCGTGATTGCATTGGTGGTCTGGTGGATCACACGCCGTCTTCATTACAAGGTTTTTCGTCCTGACGCATAAATATTTTTTTGCCGTGCCGCTCTGCGGTTTTTTTCTTCCTCTCGCCACTACAACATGTCTTTCCATTTCAACAATCCCTATCTCAGCACGCGCTTACCCGTGTTTGCCCGCAACATCGTGTCCACCTCTCACCCTTTGGCCGCGCAAGCCGGTTTGCGCCTATTGGGCCAGGGTGGCAATGCCGTCGATGCAGCGATTGCGGCGGCGGCGGTGTTGACCATCGTCGAACCTGTCAGTTGTGGTTTGGGTTCAGATGCATTTTGTATTTTGTGGGACGGCCAACAATTGCATGGTCTCAATGCATCGGGTCGCGCCCCGCAAGCGTGGACGCCCGAGTATTTCCTGCGCAAATATGGCAACAATGCCACGCAACCCCCCAAGCGCGGCATCGATTCGGTGACCGTGCCCGGCGCGGTGTCGAGTTGGGTGGCGTTGAGCGAACGGTTCGGCAAATTACCTTTTGAAGATTTGATGCAACCGGCGATTGAAATTGCAGAACGCGGTTTCTTGCTCAGCGTGGTGGTGCAAGAAAAATGGGCTGCACCTGTGGAGGAATTGCGTGTGCAACCCGGTTTTGAGCAAGCGTTTTTGCCGCGTGGCAGGGCGCCCGCAGTGGGTGAGTTGTTTCAATTTCCCGCAGCCGCCAAGGGCTTGCGCGCGATTGGAAAAACCAAAGGTCAGGCGTTTTACGGTGGCGAAATCGCCCATGCATTAGAGAAGTTCTCGCAAGCCAACGGTGGCGCATTGATGGCCTCCGATTTCGAGGCGTATCAAGCCGAATGGGTGACACCGATTTCCATGGATTACCGTGGCCATACCTTGCATGAAATTCCGCCCAACGGCCAAGGCATTGCTGCGTTGATCGCGTTAGGTATCTTGGACAACTTTGACTTGGGCGCGCTGCAACGCGACGGTGTGGATTCGCAGCATCTGCAAATCGAAGCCATGAAACTGGCGTTTGCCGATGTCTACCGCTATGTGGCTGACCCGCAAAGCATGGAGGTCACCGCGGCACAAATGCTGGACAAGTCTTATTTGAAAGAACGCGCCAAGCTGATTGACATGAAACGCGCGCAAGATTTCAAAGCAGGCAACCCGGCCAAGGGTGGCACCATCTACCTCACAGCCGCCGATGAAAACGGCATGATGGTCAGTTTCATTCAAAGCAATTACATGGGCTTTGGTTCGGGCTGTGTCGAGCCTGAATTTGGTGTCAGTTTGCAAAACCGTGGCCATGCGTTTGCAGTGCGCAACACGGGCTTGAACCCCGCCAATCTGGTGGCGCCGGGCAAGCGGCCGTTTCACACCATCATCCCGGCGTTTCTCACCAAAGACGGCCAACCGGTGATGAGCTATGGCGTGATGGGCGCAAACATGCAACCACAAGGCCATGTGCAAACGCTGGTGCGCATGTTGGATTACGCTCAAAACCCGCAAGCGGCATGCGATGCGCCGCGCTGGCGTTACAACGACGGCTTGGTCATCAACGTCGAGTCCGGCATGGATGCGCAAACGGTAGAAGGCTTGCAGCAACGCGGTCACCAAATGGAAGTCATCAACGACAGCTACCAAGACTTTGGCTCGGGCCAGTTCATCTGGCGCATGGGTGACCCCAAGGTCGAGGGCTATGTCGCCGCCAGCGATTCACGGCGCGATGGTTTGGCCGCAGGTTTTTGAACATTGGACCCAAGCCATGCGACTGTGAAGCGTTGGTCCACGCACACCGGCGGCATTTTTTTAGCGCTGGCTGGGGCCACGGCATTCAGCGGCAAGGCCATCATCGTCAAACTGTCTTACCGCCACGGGGTAGACGCGGTCACGGTCATCATGTATCGCATGTTGATAGCGTTGCCTTTTTTTCTGGCGATGTCGTGGTGGGCGTCACGCCGCCCCCATGCCTTGGCCAACCCTTTGGGGCGACGCGATGCATGGGCCATCGCCGGTTTGGGTTTTTTGGGCTACTACCTGGCGAGCTTTCTGGATTTTTTGGGGCTGCAAACCATCACGGCCAGCCTAGAGCGCTTGATTTTGTATTTGAATCCCACCTTGGTCTTGTTGCTCAGCAGTCTGGTTTATAAACATCCCATACAAGCGCGCCGGGCCTGGGCCATGGCCATCAGTTATGGCGGCGTGTGCGTGGTGTTTGCGCATGAATTGAACTTCAGCGGCACGGGTGCAGCGATCGGGTCGGCCTTTGTGTTGGCAAGTGCATTGAGTTATGCGCTCTACCTGATGTTCAGCGGACAAATGGTCAAGCGTGTGGGGGCCTTGCGTTTGGTGGGTTTGGCGTCGTCGGTGGCTTGCGTGTGCTGTTTGGTGCAATTTGCCATACTCAAGCCGCTGTCAGCCATGTGGGTGCCAACGCCAGTGCTTTGGTTGGCATTGCTCAATGCCACTGCATGCACCGTGGCACCCGTGGTGTTGGTGATGTTGGCGATTGAGCGCATTGGTGCAGCGCTGACGTCTCAGGTTGGCATGGTGGGCCCGATGGCCACGCTCGCGTTGGGCGTGTTGGTCTTGGGTGAACCGTTGAATATGTGGATAGGGCTGGGCACGGTGCTGGTGCTCGGTGGTGTGTATGTGGCTTCGCAAACAGGAGAAAAAACATGGACTTAGGC
Source organism: Burkholderiaceae bacterium (assembly GCA_023262645.1). GTDB lineage: Bacteria > Pseudomonadota > Gammaproteobacteria > Burkholderiales > Burkholderiaceae_C > Limnohabitans. The sequence goes on along the minus strand of JALRAA010000008.1, from coordinate 8,831 downwards.
ATACAAGGTAAATGGGCGTTGGTGGGAGGCGCAAGCAAAGGCTTGGGCTGGGGTTGTGCCAGTGCATTGGCGCAGGCGGGTGTGAATCTGGTGATGGTGTCGCGCGGTGCGCCCGCCCTGGAAGCCGCTGCAGCCGGTCTGAGGCAGCACGGCGTGACGGTATTGACCGTGGCGCAAGACATCACCACCCACGCGGGTCGCGAAGCGATTTGGTCTGTGGCAGGTGGCCCTGGTAAAAACTTCGACATCGTGGTGACGAATGCTGGTGGCCCGCCCAGTGGCGACTTTCGTGAATGGGATCGCGAGGCCTGGATCAAAGCGGTGGACGGCAACATGCTCACGCCGATCGAACTGATCAAAGCTACCATCGATGGCATGGCGTCACGCGGTTTTGGCCGCATTGTCAACATCACGTCCAGCGCGGTCAAAGCACCTATCGACGTGTTGGGCTTGTCCAATGGCGCACGCAGCGGTTTGACAGGTTTCATCGCAGGTTTGTCGCGCAACCCCAGCATTGCCAAACACAATGTCACCATCAACAACTTATTGCCCGGTGCGTTTGACACCGACCGTTTGAAAAGTATTTTGCAAACCACCGCAGAAAAAACGGGCAAAAGCGTGGACGAATTGGCGCAAGCGCGCCGCGCCAGTGCCCCGGCCCATCGTTTTGGCCAACCCGAAGAATTCGGGCAAACCTGTGCTTTTTTGTGCAGCCAGCATGCCGGTTTCATCAATGGACAAAACATCTTGATTGATGGCGGGGCATACCCGGGTGCATTCTGATGGGGCAGGGCATCGATAACCCACTATTGGCTTGGCCTGATCACCAAGCGGTCGCCCATTTGCCGGGCTCATTGCCCATGGGTGGTGTGGTGCCGATGACACCGGTGCATGCGTTCGTGCAAACCCCGGACTTGCTTCGCTGGCCTGCACAAACCGATTTGCAGCCCAAACGACACGATATCGACTTGGGCGGGTTGCTGGCGTTTGTCATCGAAGATTTGGTGACCGACCAAGAAGCCGATGCGATCGTGGTTGCCAGCGAACGCATGGGTTACCGCGAAGAAGCCCCAGGCATCGCCACGCCGCCGGGCATGCGCATGAACAAATCGGTGCATTGGATGGCTGACGACGCCATGATGGCACCGTTGTTTCAGCGCATGGCGCATTTGCTGCCGCCGGTGTTGGCGGGTGCCGATTTATTGCCAGCACTCAGCCACCGCATCAATATGTACCGCTATGACGACAGCGATGTGTTCAATTTGCACACCGATGGCAGTTGGCCTGGCTACAGCTTGAATGAAGACAGAACCGAGATGCAAGTGTGGGACGAGCGCATCAACTCTGGCTTGACCATGCTGCTTTATTTGAATGGGGCGGCTGATGGTGTGGTGGGCGGCAACACCCGTTTGTACAGACGCGATGGAACTTCGGTGGATGTGTCACCAGTCAAAGGCTCGGCATTGTTTTTTCGCCATGGCTTTGGCTTGGATTCGGTGAGGCATGTCGGATGCGTGGTGCATGGCCCCGTGTCGAAATATGTGGCACGCATCAATGTGATGTACATCGCGCCTTGATGGCTGTTTGCTGATCAGGCGTGCGCCATCTCCGGTTGAGGCAAGCTGAGGGCTGTGGGCACAACATGGGTTTGCAAAGCGAGTTGCAATTCGTTGATTTGCACCGGTTTGGGAATGAATGCATTCACGCCCACGGCGGCGGCGCTGTCTCGCGCCTCTTTGAACACATCGGCGGTCAATGCAATCACTGGAATACGCGATTTGTGGCATGGCAACGCCCGGATGCAACGCGTGGCCTCTAAGCCGTCCATCACTGGCATGTGGATATCCATCAGCACCACATCAAACTCCTCTTCGGAGAGGGCTTGCAAAGCCAGTTGACCGTTGTCGCAAAACTTGGCTCGGTGGCCCATGCGTTGCAACAGTACCGAGAGAAATTTTTGGTTGACCGGATGGTCTTCAGCCACCAAGATGCGCAAGTTGGGTGGCGCATGCGGTGTGGCTTTATCGCTGGCGGGTTGAATCAATGCTGGTGAAGGAACAGGCTGGTGAACCACCCAAGGCATGCTCAACACAAAGGTCGAGCCAATGCCGGGTTGGCTGCGTACTTTGATGTCACCACCGAGCAAGCGCGCCAATGACATGGAAATTTCCAAACCCAATCCCGCGCCACTGAACTGCCGCGATAAACCGGCGTCGACTTGGTAGAAACGTTGAAACAATTTCCCAAGCACAGTCGGCTCCATGCCAATACCTGTGTCTTGGATGGAGAACTCAACCAGGGCTGGGTGGTTTTCAAAGGTGTGCGTTTGCAAGCCCAACACGACTTGGCCGCGCTCGGTGAATTTGATGGCGTTGTTCAACAGGTTCAACAATATTTGGCGCAAGCGGGTGGCATCCGACTTGATCCACAAGGCTTGGTCGGGCAGACCTTGTAACGCAAACGCCAATTGTTTTTGCATCGCCAGTGGTCGCATGATGGCTTGTACTTCCAGCATCAAACTGCGCAATTCAACCGCTTCGTTGTGCATGTGCAGTTTGCCCGACTCCATCGCCGACATGTCCAAAATATCGTTGAGCAATTTCAAAAAATGGCCTGCCGAATCGTTGACGGTTTTGACCAAGTCTGCTTGTTGTGCGGACAAAGGCGTGCTGCTTAGCAAACTCAAAATACCCACAATGCCGTTGAACGGTGTGCGCAATTCATGGCTCATGTTGGCCAAAAACAAACTTTTGCCGCGACTGGCTGCCTCGGCATCTTGTTGGGCTTGGCGCAACTGCTTGTTGAGCGCTTCCAGGGCGGCTTTTTCAAACAGATGAGCGCGGTTGCGGTGCAACAAGGCACCCGCAGAGATCATCAAGAACACCAACAATGCCCCTGTTAACCAAATGATTTGTTGGTTTTGCAGCAGCATGTTGTTGATCTGCTGCTCCATGAGTTGCGACACCATTTGGTCAGTGGAAATGCCCAATGCCCGGGTTTGTTCACTGAATGCGGTCATGTTGTTTTGCAAAGCCACCCATTGGGGGTGTTGCAGGTCGTCATGGGCAAGTGCCGCGCGTGCTTGTTGTGCGACATCGTGCATTGCATCCACCGCAGTGATGTTTTGCGGATGTTTGAACATGAGCCCAGCATTTCCCGCATCGCGCACTTGGACGAGGGTGTTGGCCAGCGCATCCAGACGCGCAATCAGTGCGTCTTTGGATAACGGGTCTTGGCCACTCAGGTGTGAATCCAGCGCATGTTGAAACTGCAAAAATTCACGGTCCAACAGGAACGCTGGGGCAGTCGGTGCATCGGTCCGCATCTGGCTTTGTTCCAACAACGCTTGCCGTTGGGTCAGTTCAAACGCCAACAACACCGACATGGCGGCAGCGACCACACTGGTCAAGACAAACATGCGTATGCATGACGCTGTGGCTTTGAAAGGTTGGATGGTGGTCATGGTTTCACCTCCAACACATCAGTATTGAGAAATAGCATTTGTGAGTTTTTTGGTATGTATTCACAAGCAGTCCTTTAATGGAAAAGCACTTAAAAATTCCACTGTTTCAAGATGTTAAAGGGCTGTGTAGCCAGCCTCAATCCTGTAATAAGAAAATAATGCTGATATGCAAATATAAGAGTAATAAAGATATATTTATTAAATAAATACACAAACTTATAGATATAAATTATTTGCTACAACCTGCTCAGGATTTGCGCGAAGACACCCAAATGCCGCCGACGATCAGCACAAACGCCACCGCATGAAAGCCTTGTGGCGACTCGCCCAAGGTGACCGTGGAAATCAATGCGGCAAACAAAGGTGTGAGGTTGGCAAAAAAGCCAGCGATGTTGGGCCCGACCCGTTGAATGCCCAACCCCCAACTGCGGTAAGCCAGCAAGGCCGGACCCAAAGCCACATACAGCACGCTGGCGGCCAGCGGCCAACCCCAATCAATATGGGGGTTATCGCTGAACTGCCATTCAGCGGCGGTGAATGCGCCGCTCCACAGCAAACCGAACACCATTTGCGCACTTAAAAAATAAATCCAGTTGTTGCGAATCTCTGGCGGGTCAACCGGTTGCGCCACCAGCCAGCTGTACCAAGCCCAACACAGCACAGCAATCAAAATATAGACATCGCCAATCACCAGTTGCACCTTTTGCAAGGTGTTCCAGTCACCTCGACCCAGCACGCACAACACGCCGGCGATCGACAAGGCCGCGCCCAACACTTGGCGCGCCGTCACCGATTGTTTGTAAAACAACGCGCCTAACACCAGCATGAACACCGGCACACTGGCGCCGACCAAGGTCACGTTGATTGGCGTCGAGGTGTGCAGCGCCAGATATTGGAAGCTGTTGTAGCAACCGACACCCAGCAGGCTCATGAGCCCATAGCGTCGCCAATGCGCCCACATCGGGCTCGACGGTTTAAGCACCGGATACGACCACGGCAGCAGCAATGCAAAGGCCAACAGCCACCTGAAAAAATTCAGCGTGATCGGCGGCACCATGTCCGCCACGACCCGACCCAATACGCTGTTGCCGGCCCACACCAACGGCGGCAACAACAACAAACCTGCAGTGGCCAGATCCAGCGTGGGTTTGACGGGGGAGGGCGTGTTTTCTGCCATGTGGGCGACTCTAACCCAGTTGCGTGGACAATCACGCAACGGGGTCTGTGGACAGGCCTCTGCGATCACAACCACACAACAGGAGTCAGGCATGAGCAAAGCCATTCAATTCAAACAAACCGGCGGTCCAGATGTTTTGCAACTGGTCGATGTCTCTGTGGGAGAACCCGGCCCCGGTGAGGTGCGCATCGCGCACAAAGCGGTCGGTTTGAATTACATCGATGTCTACCATCGCACCGGTTTGTACCCGTTGCCATTGCCCCATGGTTTGGGCATGGAAGGCGCTGGTGTGGTGGAAGCGGTTGGCGAAGGCGTGACCCACTTGAAAGCCGGTGACCGCGCGGCTTATGCCAGCGCACCTCCCGGAAGCTACTGCGAAGCGCGCGTGATGCCCGCCAAAAATGTGTGCAAATTGCCTGACAACATTTCGTTTGAAACCGCTGCCGGCATGATGCTCAAAGGCATGACGGTGCAGTACTTGCTCAAACGCACCTTGCCGCAAGCGGGACTGCATGCGGGTGATTTGATTTTGTTCCACGCCGCTGCTGGCGGTGTGGGTTTGATCGCTTGCCAATGGGCCAAGGCTTTGGGTTTGCAATTGATCGGTACCGCAGGCAGCGACGAAAAATGTGCCTTGGCCAAAGCCAATGGTGCGGCCCATGTGATCAATTACAACAAGGAAGATTTCGAGGCACGTGTCAAAGACATCACCCACGGTAAAGGCGTGAAAGTGGTGTACGACTCGGTGGGCAAAGACACCTGGGACAAATCGCTCAATTGCTTGTCGCCGTTTGGTTTGATGGCCAGTTTTGGCAATGCCTCCGGACCGGTCGAGCCGTTCGCACCTGGCACTTTGGGTGCCAAAGGCTCGATTTATGTGACACGCCAAACCTTGTTCACGCATATCGCCACGCGCGAGACCAACCAGCAAATGGCAGAAGATTTGTTTGACGTGGTTGGCAGTGGCAAAGTGAAAATCCACATCGAACAGCGTTATGCGCTGGGCGATGCGGCGCAGGCGCACCGCGATTTGGAAGCCCGCAAAACCACTGGCAGCACCTTATTGACGCTGTGACGTTGACAGGCTTGGGCCGCCTGCGGCCCCATGTCGTTGTTTGGACGGTGCTTGCATTGCTGGTCAATGCGATGCCGTTGCTCACGCCCATCCTGAACGAAGGCGATTCGGTGCTTTATGCAGCGCTGTCGCAGCACATGGTGGTGAGTGGCAATTGGAATGATTTGATCTTGGATGGCCGCGACTGGTTGGACAAGCCGCATTTCCCGTTTTGGCTGGGTGCGTTGTCTTTCCAAGCACTGGGCGTCAGTGTGTTCGCCTACATGCTGCCCGGATTTTTGTTTCATTTGCTAGGCGCTTATTACACCTACCGCATCGCACGGTTGTTCGATGACCGTGACACCGCGTTGGTGGCTTTACTGGTCTATGCGTCTGCCTACCACCTGATGTACACCACCACTGCGTTGAAGGCTGAAGCCTTTTTGACCGGCAGCATCATGGCGGCTTGTTACCACTGGTTGCGTTTTGACACGCACCACCGCATGAAGCATGTGTTGCTCGGTGCGGTGTTCAGTGCCATGGCGGTGATGACCAAGGGTGTGTTTACCTTGATCACCATCGGCAGCGGTTTGGTTTGCATGTGGGCTTACCAAAGTCGCTGGCGCGAATTGTTCCGTTTGAAATGGTGGCTGGCAGGCTTGCTGACCGCTGTGTGTGTGACGCCAGAATTGCTGGCCTTGTACCGACAGTTTGACGCGCATCCCGAAAAAACCGTGTTCAACCAAACCGGTGTGTCCGGCATCCGTTTTTTCTTGTGGGACAGCCAGTTTGGCCGCTTCTTCAATACCGGGCCGATCACCAACCAAGCCGGCAACAAACTGTTTTTTGTAGCGGTCTTTTTATGGGCATTTTTGCCATGGGTGGCGGCGTTTGGTGCGGCCTGTTGGCATGCTGTTCGTGGATGGTCTGAGAGGCATGTCGCATGGCGTTCAAGGTGGGTGTACTTGGCGGGCAGCTTTGCGGTGAGCTTTGTGATGTTCAGCCTGACCAGTTTCCAGCTGGACTACTACACCGTCATCGTTTATCCGTTTGCGGCACTGATGTGTGCGCCGTGGTTGGTGTCGGCCTTCCTCAAACATCCCGTCGGGCTGCGCGATGGATGCAAGCCGCTATCGGCCTTTTCACCTTCGTGTTGGCCGTGTGGGTGGCATGGCAAGTTGGCCATGTACGAATTGGAGTGGTTTTGATGGCGGCTTTGTTGTGTTGGTTGGCTTATGCCGTGTGGCAACGCCCACAGCAGCACGGGTTGACGGTGTTGGTGCATCCGGTGGCGGCGGTGTTGTCGTTGTATGCCGTGTTAGAGGCCATGACCTTGGTGGCGCACACTCGCTACAGCATTCCCTACAACGTGTTGCCGTGGCTGGCCAGCCAACCCCAATGGCCGGTGATGGTTTATCGCTTGGATCCGCCGGTGGCATACGAATTGGGCTTGTATCGACAAAGCGCTCCCAGTGTGCGTGTCAGCCAAGCCAGCGAACTGCCGCAAAGCGGCGCCTATTTTTTGATCGCCAAAACCAGCGATTTGAAAGATTTTCGTGAACTCGATCTGCGCGCCCAGCCGTTGATTGAAGCCCAATGGGTCGACCATAAAACAGGAACGCTGCCCAGGCAAATCGCCTTGGCTGCCGGGCGAGCGCCTACCGAAAGTTTCAGTGTTTACAAAGTGCAGCCGCGCTGACATATTCAGGCGCGTGTGCGCCGCACGCGTATCAATTCGTCGGCTATCAAGCACACTGCACCCACGCTGATGGCGCTGTCGGCCACGTTAAACGCGGGGAAATGGCCTTGGTAGAAAACGGGAGACAGCCAGTCCCCATGAAAGTCTAAAAAGTCGATCACATGGCCCCACAGCATTCGGTCAACCACATTGCCCACTGCACCGCCCAGCACCAAGGACAAGGCGAAACAAAACAATGTCTGCTGCGGATGGCTGCGCAGTAACCACACCATGAAACCCGCCGCTGCCACGCCAATGCCGGTGAACAACCAGCGTTGCCAACCCGAAGCGGTGGACAAAAAAGAAAATGCAGCGCCGCTGTTGTGCACCCGCACCAGGTTGAAATACGACGTGACCGCTTGGCTGTCACCCAACTCAAAGCGGCTGATGACCAGCAATTTGGTGAATTGGTCAAACAACAGTATGGCTGCTGCCATACCCAGCCACAAAACCAGAGAACGGTGTGAAGAACGCGCCATGGTCAATCAGGCGAATGCACGCTGTTCACCGCTGCCGTGCAAATTGCTGTCGCAGCGTGCACACAGGCTGGGGTGGGCGGCCACACTGCCCACGTCGGGGCTGTAATGCCAGCAGCGCTCGCATTTCACATCGGTGGAAGGCGACACTTTCACTTCCAGCCCATGGCCGGCCTCTAATTGCAGCGATGAGACGATGAACACAAACTTCGCATCCTGCCCCAGACTCTGCAGCAAGGCCATGTCTTGCGGATTGACGCTGAGCACGACACAGGCTTGCAGGGGTGAACCCACTGACCCTTGGCTGCGTACGTTTTCAATTTCTTTGTTCACTGCGTCGCGTATGTCGCGAATGCGCGACCATTTCTCCAGCAAGCGGTTGTCTGCGGCGGGCAGGGCCACATAAGTGTCTTTGAAGATGGTGTTGCCCAAGCCCAAAACGCCCCATGCTTCTTCTGCGGTGAAACTCAAAAACGGCGCCATCCAGCGCAACATGGCTTGGGTGATGTGCCACAGCGCGGTTTGTGCGCTGCGTCTGGCGTGCGAACCAGCGGCCGTGGTGTAGAGGCGGTCTTTGAGCACATCCAAATAAAACGCGCCCAGGTCTTCCGAACAGTAAACCTGCAATTTGGACACCACGGGGTGGAATTCATAACGGCCATAGTGGCCACCTTCAAACACCCGGGTTTGTGGGTTGAATTGACCGACGATATCGGCTTGCAATTGCGCCGCGCGGCTAAGCGCGTAACGGTCGACCTCCAACATGTCGTTCAGCGCAACGGCATTGCGTTGGATGTCAAAGTCGCTGGTGTTGGCCAACAAAAATTTCAAGGTGTTGCGCACGCGCCGATAGGTGTCGACCACACGCGCCAAAATTTTGTCGTCGATGTTGAGGTCGCCCGAATAGTCGGTCGAGGCCACCC
>JALRAA010000089.1 GCA_023262645.1 Burkholderiaceae bacterium | reverse complement strand
ACATGGGACTCGACCTGTCGCAACTCAGAGGTCTTGGCTTCTAAAGAATTGGCAGCTTGTTCAGCTTGCTGGTGCAAATGGGTTTGTTCGTTTTGGGCTTCGGCCCGCTTCAAAAACCATTGCTGGTGCTGGCGAAGCGTGACGAGTTTTTGTAAACCGTTGAACTTTTGCGCAACCTCTGCTTGCCGTTCAAGCTTTTCCAAATTGGCGTTGAGCTCGCGCAAGATGTCTTCCACGCGGGTCAGGTTTTCGCGCGTATCGCTGAGCCGGTTTTCGGTTTCACGGCGGCGTTCTTTGTATTTGGAAACACCAGCGGCTTCTTCCAGAAACAGCCTGAGTTCCTCGGGTTTAGATTCGATGATGCGACTGATCGTCCCTTGACCAATGATCGCGTAAGCGCGTGGCCCCAACCCTGTGCCCAGAAAAACATCTTGTACATCGCGACGACGTACCGGTTGGTTATTGATGTAGTAGCTGCTGTTGCCATCACGCGTCAGCACACGCTTGACTGCAATTTCCTCAAACTGGTTCCACTGTCCGCCCGCTCGGTGCGATTGGTTATCGAATACCAATTCCACACTGGCGCGGCTGGCGGGTTTGCGCGTGTTGGTGCCATTGAAAATCACGTCTTGCATGGATTCGCCACGCAATTCGCTGGCGCGGCTTTCCCCCAAAACCCAGCGCACAGCGTCAATGATGTTGGACTTGCCACACCCATTGGGGCCGACCACACCCACAAGTTGTCCCGGTAACAAAAAGTTGGTGGCGTCGGCAAACGATTTGAAGCCAGACAACTTGATGGAATTAAGACGCACTGTTTACCTTTTTTTCAAAAGAATTTCAAGGAGGAATCAAGCCAAGCCACGGGCGGGCTAACTGCCTTTGGACAAGTGTTCACGCCAATCGGTCACCTCGCGGTGCATGTTGACCAATGCGGGCAACAAAGCGTTCACCATGGGTTGGAGTTGCTCGGCAGTCATTTCACGCGCTTTGGCTTCGATGTCGATCAATTGGTTGGCCAATGACTCGTTACACAAAAAAGTGACGTAACCTTTGAGTGTATGCAGCAAGCTTTTCAAAGCGTTCGCGTCAGATTCTGACAGAGCATTTTGCAGTGCGTGCAAATCGTTTTGTAAACTCGATACAAAAGTATCAGCCAAATTCAACATTTGGCTGTTATCGGTCACAAAATCGGATGCTCTGGCGGTATCTAACAAAATATACATGGCACCGATAATATCAGCCATGAATCCCCAACTCACCCGCCTACACCCCTATCCTTTCGAACGTTTACGCCACTTGTTCACTGGTGTAAAGGGCAGCCCAAATCACACTCCCATCAGCTTAGGAATCGGCGAACCCCGTCATGCCACCCCGACCTTGATCATCGAAGCGCTGAAAACGCATACTGACGAATTGGCCGCCTATCCGAGCACAGCAGGCTCTCCAGAACTTAGACTGACCGTCTGCCATTGGCTCAAGCGACGCTATGCGGTGGATGTCAACCCAGATACCCAAGTCTTGCCCGTGAACGGTTCGCGCGAAGCCTTGTTTGCCTTTGCGCAAACTGTCTTAGATGGCAATCCCCACAGTACCGTGGTATCTCCCAATCCCTTCTATCAAATTTATGAAGGGGCTGCTATTTTGGGAAATGCGCGCATCCACTATGCGCCTAGCTTGCCAGACAAAAATTTCGCCATCGATTGGGACAGTGTGTCTGATGACATTTGGCAAAACACGCGATTGTTGTTTGTGTGCTCACCCGGTAACCCCACCGGTGCTGTGATGCCTTTGGAAGAATGGCAAAAATTGTTTGCGCTAAGCGACAAACACGGCTTTGTCATCGCATCAGACGAGTGCTACAGCGAAATATATTTCGGCCAATCTGCACCACTTGGTGGCTTGCAAGCAGCGGTGTTGTCGGGTCGCGCTGATTTCAAACAACTGGTGTGCTTCACCAGTTTGTCCAAGCGCAGCAATGTGCCGGGTTTGCGCAGTGGTTTTGTCGCGGGTGACGCGAATTTGATCGCACCGTTTTTGCGCTTTCGCACCTACCACGGCAGTGCCATGGGTGGATTGGTGCAACAAGCCAGCATCGCGGCTTGGAACGACGAAGCGCATGTCATTGAAAACCGTGCGTTGTACAAAGCAAAATTTGAACAAGTCACCCCCATGTTGTCACAGGTCATGGATGTTGCATTGCCCGATGCTGGTTTTTATTTGTGGGCTGCGGTTGCGGGCGGTGATGATGAAGCTTTCGCACGCGATTTGTTCACTCAATACAATGTCACGGTGTTGCCAGGTCGTTATTTGGCCCGCGAGGTCAATGGCATCAACCCCGGCCAAGGCCGTATTCGCATGGCATTGGTCGCACAACCCGAAGAGTGCCTTGAAGCGGCACGCCGTATTGTTCAATTTGTTCAAACCAACTATCCATCATCATGAGCCAACAACTGCAATCCATTATTGACAACGCTTGGGAAAATCGCACCCAGTACAGCCCCTCCTCTGCGCCAAAAGAACTCACCGAGGCGGTCGAACACGTGATCGCAGAACTCAATGCAGGACGCTTGCGTGTGGCAACTCGCCACTCCGTCGGACAATGGACCACGCACCAGTGGTTGAAAAAAGCGGTGTTACTTTCTTTCCGTCTGAAAGACAACCATGTGGTCAAAGCCGGTGATTTGGGCTTTTACGACAAGGTGCAAACCAAGTTCTCCAACATGGATGAAGCGCACATGAAAGCCAGTGGTGTGCGCGTTGTACCGCCTGCCGTAGCACGCCGAGGCAGTTACATCGCCAAAGGTGCAATTTTGATGCCCAGCTATGTGAATATTGGTGCGTATGTCGATGAAAACACCATGGTTGACACATGGGCCACGGTGGGCTCATGCGCTCAGATTGGAAAAAATGTGCATCTCTCTGGCGGTGTGGGTATTGGTGGCGTGCTCGAACCTGTGCAAGCCAACCCCACCATCATCGAAGACAACTGTTTTATAGGTGCGCGCTCTGAAGTGGTGGAAGGCGTGATCATCGAAGAAAACTCGGTCATCTCCATGGGCGTTTACATTGGTCAAAGCACCAAAATTTACGACCGTGCCACAGGTGAGGTCACGTATGGACGCGTTCCTGCCGGCTCGGTGGTGGTGTCTGGCAATTTACCCAGCGCAGACGGCAAATACAGTTTGTACTGCGCGGTGATCGTCAAACGTGTCGACGCGCAAACCCGCGCCAAAACCAGCTTGAACGATTTATTGCGCGACTGAGCATGTCGCAAACACTTGACCTGGTTGAACAACTGATTGCCTGTCCTTCGGTCACACCGAAGGACGCGCATTGTTTGTCATGGATTGAACAGCGCCTGACGCCGCTTGGTTTTGTGTGTGAGCGCATGGACCAAGGCCCTGCCGATGCCATGGTCAGCAATTTGTGGGCGATCAAGCGCAGTCCATCGCCTCAGGCCAAAACCTTGGTGTTTGCAGGTCATACCGACGTGGTACCCACAGGTCCTTTAGATAAATGGCACAGCGATCCCTTCACACCGACGCACCGCGAAGGCAAGTTGTTTGGCCGTGGTGCCAGCGACATGAAAACTTCCTTGGCAGCCATGGTGGTTGCCGCTGAAGAATTTTTCAAAAAACGCGAGCATGCAAATTTTTCTTTGGCGTTTTTATTGACCAGTGACGAAGAAGGTCCGTCGGTAGATGGCACAGTCAAAGTGGTGGAAACTTTGAAAGCACGCGGTGAACCTTTGCATTGGTGCATTGTGGGAGAGCCCACATCTGTCAACCGTATCGGGGACATGGTGAAAAACGGCAGACGCGGCACATTGAGCGGAAAGTTGCGCGTCATCGGTATACAAGGTCATATTGCCTACCCGCAACTTGCCCGAAACCCCGTGCATCAATTGGCGCCAGCGTTGGCTGAATTAACCGCCATCGAATGGGACAAGGGCAACGATTATTTCCAACCCACCAGCTGGCAGGTGAGCAATATCCATGCAGGAACGGGTGCCAACAATGTGATTCCCGGCGAAGTACTCGTCCATTTCAATTTCCGCTTCAGCACCGAGTCCACTGCCGATCAATTGAAAAGCAGATTAGAAGAAGTTCTTCATCGCCATCGGTTGGAGTTTCAACTCGAGTGGACTTTAGGCGGGCTTCCATTTATCACCACACCCGGCGAATTGCTGGAAGTGGTGCAATCTGCGATTTCCCATTGCACGGGCATACACCCCGAACTCTCCACCACAGGAGGCACCAGTGATGCGCGATTCATTGCGCAAATTTGCCCGCAAGTGATTGAATTTGGCCCACCCAATGACAGCATCCACCAAATCAATGAATTTGTACGCGTGGCAGATATCGACACGCTGAAAAATATTTACCTCGACATACTTAAGCGGTTGGAAGAACATTCACGCAGCCATGGCCAGTCGTCATGACGCCCGCTGAGTTGATTGATGAATGCGCCGCCAAATTGACGCAAGCCGGCGTTTCTTTTGGCCAAGGCACTCTGTATGCTGAAGACGAAGCTGCTTGGCTGGTGTTGTGGAGCATGGGCTTATCGCTTGACACAGACACATCGTTGTTGGTTGACGCAGTGACCGAGCAGCAGCAGGTTGTTATTTCGGATTTGCTCAACAAACGCATACAAACACGCCAACCTCTGGCCTATCTCACCGGCGAAGCATGGCTACAAGGCGTGTCATTTCATGTAGACCACCGCTGCCTGATTCCACGCAGCTTGATTGCCGAGACGATTGCCCACGCAAGCTTTGACCCCTGGTTATCACCCAACAGCACTCGGGCATTAGATCTGTGCACAGGCGGTGCCAGTTTGGCCGTGCTGCTGGCATTGGCGTATCCGCAATTGCATATCGATGCGACGGATATATCGAGCCAAGCTCTGGAAGTCGCTCAAATCAATATTGAGAGGCATGGATTGCAAGACCGTATCCACGCGTTTGCCAGCGACGGTTTGCAACAAATCACAGGGGTGTATGACTTGATTGTTTGCAATCCGCCTTATGTCAATGCACAAAGCATGAATACGTTGCCTGCTGAATTCAAGGCCGAACCCCGTTTGGCGCTGGCTGCAGGAGCAGACGGCATGGATTTCATTCGCCACCTTTTCAAAGATGTGGCGAATCACATGACAGACAACGGAATACTCGTGCTTGAAATTGGGCATGAAATCCATCACTTTCAACATGCATTTCCCCATGTAGAACCCATGTATTTGTCGACCAGTGCAGGTGATGAACTCGTATTGTTGATCACCAAACAGGCCTTACAAACATGATCACGCTGAAAAATATTTCCCTCAGACGAGGCACCAAGCTACTGCTTGATCAAGCATCCGTCACACTCAACCCCGGCGAAAAAGTGGGTTTGGTCGGTAGAAACGGTGCGGGTAAATCCAGCCTATTTGCATTGCTCAATCGCAGCTTGCAAGAGGATTCCGGTGAATTCCACATACCCGCGCAATGGCGCATGGGTCAAGTGGCGCAAGACATGCCAGAAACCACGCAAAGCGCGACCGAGTTCGTGATTGATGGCGACACGGCCTTGTTGTCGGCTCGCAGCGAAGTCACTGCGGCAGAAGACAGCAACGACGGTGAACGCATGGCAAACGCTTACATGGCTTTGTCGGATGCGGGTGAACACGATGCACCCGCCAGAGCGCAATCGTTGATCTTGGGTCTGGGCTTTAAAACCAGTGAGTTAGACAACCCGGTCAACAGTTTTTCCGGCGGTTGGCGAATGCGTTTGCAACTGGCGCGGGCATTGATGAGCCCTTCTGATTTGTTGTTACTGGATGAGCCCACCAATCACTTAGATTTAGATGCCTTGGTTTGGCTGGAAAGCTGGCTCAAGCGCTATGAAGGCACCTTGTTGGTGATCAGCCACGACCGTGAATTTTTAGATGCAATCACCAATGTCACACTGCATATTGATGGCGCGAAATTGATGCGCTACGGTGGCAACTACAGCAAATTTGAAGACATGCGTGCTGAACAAATGAATCTTCAACAAAATGCGTTTGCCAAGCAGCAAGACAAAATTGCGCATTTGCAAAAATTCATTGCACGTTTCAAAGCCAAGGCCAGCAAAGCCAAACAAGCACAAAGCAGGGTCAAAGCGCTCGAGCGAATGGAAAAAATTGCACCGTTGCTCAGCGAAGCCGATTTTCAATTTGAATTCAAACCCCCTGCCCATTTGCCCAATCCCATGCTGTCTATGCAGAATGTGAGTTTTGGATACCCGTCGATTGAAACGCCCAACCACGCACCCACTGTCATCGTGCAAAACATCAGCCGGTCTGTTTTGGCTGGTCAACGCATTGGCATTTTGGGTGCGAAT
>JALRAA010000088.1 GCA_023262645.1 Burkholderiaceae bacterium | reverse complement strand
TCAAATCAGCGGGTCCTTCCATACCCGTGGAAATCCAAGGCTTGACCGAAGTTCCGCAAGCGGGTGACGAATTCATGGTGTTGTCTGACGAGCGCCGTGCCCGTGAAATTGCCACTTATCGCGCCGGCAAATTCCGCAATACCAAACTGGCCAAGCAGCAAGCGGCAAAGTTGGAAAACATGTTCACCGACATGGCGTCAGGCGAAGTCAAAAACCTGCCCATCATCATCAAAGCCGATGTGCAAGGTTCTCAAGAAGCCTTGGCTGCCTCGTTGCTCAAACTCACCAACGAAGAAATTCGCGTGCAATTGGTCTACGGTGCGGTCGGTGGCATCAGCGAATCCGATGTCAATTTAGCCATTGCTTCCAAAGCCGTCATCATCGGTTTCAACACCCGTGCTGATGCCGGTGCGCGCAAATTGGCCGAGAACAATGGCATCGAGATTCGTTACTACAACATCATTTATGACGCGGTAGACGAACTCAAAGCAGCCATGTCCGGCATGCTGACACCCGACAAAAAAGAAGAAATCATTGGCATGGCCGAGATTCGTCAGGTGTTTCGCATCAGCAAAATCGGCTCTATTGCAGGTTGTATGGTCACCAACGGCGTCATTCGCCGCAACGCTCGCTTGCGGTTGTTGCGCGACAACGTGGTGGTGTTCACCGGCGAACTCGAAAGTCTCAAGCGCTTCAAGGACGATGTGCGTGAAGTCAAAGAGAGTTTTGAATGCGGCTTGAACCTCAAGGGCTACAACGATATCCAAGAAGGCGACCAACTCGAGTTCTTTGAAATCAAGGAAATCGCCAGAACGATTTAAACCCACTGCATGCCCGCTAAAAAATCGTCTACCCCCCACCGTGGCTTTCGCGTCGCTGATCAGATCCAACGCGATCTGGCCGAGTTGATTCGCGAACTCAAAGATCCGCGCTTGGGGATGGTGACCATTCAGTCGGTTGATGTGACCCCCGATTACGCCCATGCCAAAGTGTTTTTCAGCGTATTGGTGGGTGACCCCGAGGCCTGTGCCGAAGGTTTGAACCAAGCCGCCGGTTTTTTACGAAACGGCTTGTTCAAACGTTTGCACATACACACCGTGCCCACTTTGCATTTTCAATACGACCGCACGCCGGAACGTGCCGCAGACATGAATGCGCTGATTGCACGTGCCGTGGCATCTCGCGCCAAAGAAACCGATTGACCATGAACTCGCCACGCACACGGGTGCAACGGCGTCCCGTGCATGGGGTGTTGTTGCTCGACAAACCGCTGGGTATCTCCAGCAATCAGGCTTTGCAAAAAGCCAAGTGGTTGTTGCGCGCAGAAAAAGCCGGTCACACCGGCACCTTAGACCCATTGGCCAGTGGCGTATTGCCTTTGTGTTTTGGGGCTGCCACGAAATTCAGCCAATTGCATTTGGACGCGGATAAAACATATGAAGCGGTGTTGCGTTTGGGACAACGCACCAGCACGGCAGATGCAGAAGGTGAAGTGATCGCTGAGGCGGAAGTGAATTTCACGCCAGCCCAATTGCAACAGGTTCAAACCTTGTTCACGGGTGAGTTGTTGCAAATGCCACCCATGCACAGTGCGTTGAAAAAAGATGGCAAAGCTTTGTACGAATATGCACGCGAAGGCGTTGATATCGTGCGCGAACCCAGACGGGTGGTTGTGCATGAGCTAACGCTTCAAGAACTGCCCGCCTCACAAGGCGTGAGAAGCGTCGCAGTGCGCGCCAAATGCAGCAAAGGCACCTACATCCGAACGCTGGGTGAGGACATCGGCAACGCGTTGGGTTGCGGGGCTTTTTTATCGTCTCTCAGACGCGTGCAAAGTGGCAGGTTCGATGCCAGCGCATGCATCTCACTTGCAGAATTGGAAGCGTTGAGCGAGCCAGCGCGAATCACCCAATTACTGCCTGTGGACGCATTGCTACACAACTACCACGCCATCACATTGCCATCAGAAGATGCCGGTCGGTTTCTCAGTGGTTTGCGCCGCAGGGGCAGTTGGCCTGACCACGACCAAGTCGCTGTGTTTGGCAGCGACCCACACACTTTATTGGGCACCGCCCATGTGCGCGCTGGAGAACTCATTCCAGAGCGTTTACTCAATCCACAAGAAATCCAATCCTTACTCGAGAGTGCAGCATGACTTTACAAATCAGAAACATAGCCATCATTGCCCACGTTGACCACGGCAAAACCACCATGGTTGACCAGTTATTGCGTCAATCCGGCACATTTGCTGAACACGAAAAAGTGGTGGATACCGTGATGGACAACAACGCCATTGAACGCGAGCGCGGCATCACCATCTTGGCAAAAAACTGCGCCGTCAGTTGGAAAGGCACACACATCAACATTGTGGACACACCAGGGCACGCAGACTTTGGCGGCGAAGTGGAACGCGCTTTGTCCATGGTCGATGGCGTGGTGCTGTTGATTGATGCGCAAGAAGGCCCCATGCCGCAAACCCGCTTCGTCACCAAAAAAGCATTGGCGTTGGGTTTGAAGCCCATTGTGGTGGTAAATAAAGTCGACAAGCCAGGCTCGCGTCCGAGTTTTGTGATTAACCAAGCATTTGATTTGTTTGACAAACTCGGCGCCAACGATGAGCAGTTAGATTTTCCAGTCGTTTACGCCTCAGGCATCAACGGTTGGTCTTCGCTGGTTGAAGGCGAACAAGGTGAGCAGTGGGGGCCGGACATGTCGGCATTGTTTGAAACCATCCTCCAGCATGTGCCGCCGCAGCAAGGCAACCCTGAAGCGCCGCTGCAATTACAAATTTCCGCTTTAGATTTTTCAACATTTGTCGGCCGCATTGGTGTTGGACGCATCAGCGCAGGCACCATCAAACCCAGCATGGATGTGGTGGTGATGGCCGGCGTTGATGGCTCTCCAATCAAAGGCCGTATCAACCAAGTATTGAAATTCCAAGGGCTTGACCGTATTCAAGCCACCCAAGCCGGACCAGGCGACATTGTGTTGATCAACGGTATCAATGAAATTGGCATTGGTGTGACCATCACCGATCCGCTCAACCCCAAACCGTTGCCCATGCTCAAAGTGGATGAGCCCACATTGACCATGAATTTTTGCGTCAACACGTCTCCATTGGCTGGCCGCGAAGGCAAGTACGTCACCAGTCGGCAAATTTGGGATCGTCTGCAAAAAGAATTGCAAGCCAATGTGGCGTTGCGTGTCAAAGAAACCGACGAAGACGGTATTTTCGAAGTCTCTGGTCGCGGTGAATTGCACTTGACCATTTTGTTGGAAAACATGCGCCGAGAGGGTTATGAATTGGCGGTGTCCAAGCCGCGTGTCGTGTACCGGGAAATCAATGGCGAGCGTTGCGAACCGATTGAGTTGGTGACTGCAGACATTGAAGAACAACACCAAGGCGGTGTGATGCAAGCACTGGGCGAGCGCAAGGGTGATTTGGTCAACATGGAACCCGATGGCCGTGGTCGCGTGCGATTGGAATACCGTATTCCTGCACGCGGGTTGATTGGCTTCACCACAGAATTTTTGAATCTGACACGGGGATCGGGCTTGATCTCCAATATTTTCGACCGCTATGAACCGCACAAAGGCGAGATCGGTGGTCGCAAAAACGGCGTTCTCATTTCGATGGACGATGGCGAAATCTTCACTTACGCACTGGGCAAACTTGACGACCGTGGCCGCATGTTTGTCAAACCTAACGATCCCGTGTACGAGGGCATGATCGTTGGCATCCACAGTCGCGACAACGATCTGGTGGTCAACGCCACACGCACCAAACAGCTGACCAACTTCCGCGTCTCGGGCAAAGAAGACGCCATCAAAATCACGCCACCGATTCAATTGACATTGGAATACGGTGTGCAGTTCATCGAAGACGATGAACTGGTGGAAATCACCCCCAAAAGCGTTCGACTTCGCAAGCGCTATTTGAAAGAGCACGAACGCAAGCGCGCCAGCCGCGAAGCATGACCTGACCCGCCTCGCATGTCACTGAGCCGCTTTCAACCGGGCCACGCACAGTCCGTGCTCTTGATGATGCTGGCCACATTGTTGTGGTCCATGGCGGGTGTGGTCGCGCGTCAAATCACGCAGGCGCAAGGTTTTGAGGTCACATTCTGGCGCAGTTTTTTCACGGCCGTCAGTTTGTTGGTTGGCTTGACCTTGGCCACGCGAGGCAGCGTGTGGCGCTGGCAGACATTTCGCTCTTCGACGCTGTGGTTGTCTGGTGTGTGTTGGTCAGTGATGTTCACCGCTTTCATGTTGGCGATGACCATGACCACTGTCGCCAATGTCTTGATTACCTTATCGTTGGGCCCCTTGCTGACGGCGCTGTTGCACAGGCTATGGGGTGGCCAGGCGTTGGGCAAGCAAACCTGGTGGGCCATCGCGCTGGCTGCCGTTGGAATGGGCTACATGTTTGTGTCCCAAGTGCAATTGGATGGCGGCCAGCATTTCAAAGGCATGCTGATCGCAGCTTGCGTACCGCTGGCAGGTTCTGTGCAATGGAACCTGATGAAAACCCGCCAAGCTTCAGCAGATCAACAAAACATGTTGCCCGCCATATTCTTGGGTTCTGTTCTGTCATGTTGTGTGACTTTGCCGCAAGCATGGCCATTTCAAGCCAGTGTTTCAGACATGCAGTGGCTGGCGTTTTTGGGTATTTTTCAATTGGCCTTGCCTTGCACACTGGCGGTTTGGAGTTCGCGCGTGCTCAAGCCGCATGAAGTGGCGATGTTGGCTTTGTTAGAGGTGCTGTTTGGTATCACTTGGGCGTGGTGGGGTGCGCACGAAGCACCTTCACACAGCGTCATGCTGGGGGGTGGTTTGGTGTTGATGGCATTGGCATCGAACGAATTTTTTTCATGGAGACAAAAACATGTCTGATGCCACTGCATCTTTTGTCAGGGAAACAGGTGAAGTGTTGGCCCAAGTCCGCGGTGGCGTGGGTTTGTTGACTTTGAACCGCCCCAAAGCGCTCAATGCTTTGTCGTTACAAATGGTGCGCGATATCACCGAGGCATTACAGGCATGGCAATTCGATGAACAAGTTCAAGTGATCGCCATGCGCGGTATGGGAAAAACACAAGCCTTCGGCGCTTTTTGTGCGGGGGGTGACATTCGTTTTTTTCACCAAGCCGCGTTGTCTGGTGATCCACGATTGGAAGATTTTTTCACCGAGGAATACCGTCTTAACCATTTGATCCATCGCTATTCCAAACCCTGCTTGGTTTTCATGGATGGCGTGGTCATGGGTGGTGGCATGGGTTTGGCACAAGGTGCAGGTGTGCGTATTGCCACAGAGCACACCAAAATGGCCATGCCCGAAACCCTGATTGGATTGTTTCCCGATGTGGGTGGCGGTTATTTCCTCAGCCGTTGTCAGGGTGCACTGGGTGAATATTTGGGGCTCACCGGCCAAGTGCTTGACGGCGCACAAGCGGTGTATGCAGGACTGGCGGATGTGCTGTGTCCCAGCTCAGCCTTGCCTGCTTTGTGGGACGCATTGCCCCACCAAGCATGGAGCCATCCTCAAGCAACGATTCAACAACTTTTGCAGCCTTACCAAGACGCGACGCACAGCGCGAAAAGCACGGTTCCTGACTGGTGGCATCCTGCATATGACGATGTTTTTTCGCTGCCAACAGTTTCAGACATCACAGCTGCTTTGTCGCAGCACCCTGCCTCGGTTTCAGAAGCGGCATCACAGGCTTTGCAAAAGCGTTCTCCTTTGATGCTCGCTGTCACACTGCAGCAAATTCGCCTAGCCAGACACATGGGGCTGGCTGATGAGCTGCGCATTGAGCGTGATTTGGTTCGGCATTGTTTCCATCCTTCGCATTTGGGCATCGGCCCGGCTAGCAGCGAAACCGTCGAAGGTATTCGCGCCTTGGCGATTGACAAAGACCATCAACCACGTTGGTCGGCATCCAGCGCAAACCAGATCACAGACGACATGGTTCGGCCTTTTTTTGTAAGCCCATGGCCTTTGCAAGCACATCCTTTGCGTGACTTGTCAGACGCATGAAGACGCAGACCGTTATCGGAACTCACTCAGGAACACGCCATGGCTAACAGCCCCAAGATATTGTTTGGATTCCACGCAGTGGGTGTGCGTTTGAAGACCACACCCTCGTCGGTGATTGAAGTGTTTTTTGACCCTACCCGCCGAGACGCGCGCATGCGTCAGTTTCAAGAGCGCGCGAAAGAGGCCGGCGTCAAACTGGTTGAAGCCGACGGCATGCGATTGGCACAGTTGGCGGGTAACCACGGGCACCAAGGGGTAGTGGCACGCGTGCATGCGATCGACATTGCCCGTTCTTTGGATGAATGCTTGGAGGCTTTGCCTGAAGATCAGCCGGCATTGATTTTGGTGCTCGATGGC
>JALRAA010000087.1 GCA_023262645.1 Burkholderiaceae bacterium | reverse complement strand
TCATCGTCTCCACTGTCTTTGGCTGCCACTTGCGCATGAAAGCGCGCCGCTTGTGTTTCAGCGTCGTTTAACTCGCTAAAGCCGTTTCCAAATTCACGTCCTGTGATGTAGAGCTCAAAACGCTCTGTTACTTCTGGGCGTGTGTCACTTGCGCGTGCGAGAGGAGAAATCTCTACAGGATGCTCACATATAAATGTAGGTTGCCAGAGTTTGTCTTCAACTTTTTCTTCGAAATACATCACTTGTAAGCTGGCTAAGCTACGTCCGGAGAGTTTGTCTTTCTCTTCAGTAAAACCTAGTTTTTTCAATTGGTTAGTAAGCCAGGGTGCGTCATCGACATGGTTTTCTGCTTCTGTGTATTTGAGAATGGCTTCACGGATGGTGAGACGTTCAAAGGGTTGGCTCAGGTCAACCAGTTTTCCATCGTAAGTAAGTAGCAATGTGCCAGTAGCCTTTTCCGCAGCGTCGCGTATGAGGGCTTCTGTGAATGTCATCAGGTCTTGGTAATTCCAATACGCTGCGTAGAACTCCATCATGGTGAATTCAGGGTTATGCCGAACAGAGATGCCTTCATTGCGGAAGTTGCGGTTGATTTCAAAGACTCGCTCAAAGCCACCTACGATCAGGCGCTTTAAATACAGTTCGGGTGCAATACGCAAAAACATTTCTTGGTCGAGCGCATTGTGGTGCGTGATGAATGGCCTGGCATTGGCCCCACCGGGAATGGGGTGCAACATGGGTGTTTCGACTTCTAGGAAATTGTGTTGCACCATGAAGTCACGAATTCCACTCACAGCTTTGCTACGTGCAACAAACCGTGTGCGGGCTGATTCATCCATCATCAAATCGACATAGCGTTGGCGATACTTAACTTCTTGGTCATGCACGCCATGGAACTTATCCGGCATAGGGCGCAAGCTCTTGGTCAGCATGCGAATACTGCTCGCGTGGATAGATAACTCGCCCGTACGGGTTTTGAATAGTTTGCCCTCGCAAGCAATGATGTCACCGAGGTCCCAGTGTTTAAAGTCTGCGTAGAGTTCTTCACCAACGTCATCACGCACGATATAAATTTGGATCCGCCCAGTGCTGTCTTGCAAGGTCGCAAAACTTGCTTTTCCCATGACGCGTTTGAGCATCATCCGGCCTGACACTTTGGCAAATTGGCCTTCTTCTACCAATGCTTCGGGGGTCTTGTCTCCGTGCAAAGTATGCAAATTAGCCGCATGGTGCGCGGGTTTGAAGTCATTAGGAAACGCTACGCCATGCCCTTGTGCTTGACGCTCGCGCATGACTTTTAGTTTTTCGCGTCTTTCAGCGATGAGTTGGTTTTCGTCAACGGGAGCGGATTCGGGCGTGGCGTGGGTGGTGTTGTTAGACATCTAGTTGTAATTATTAAAAAAACTTCTCAGAAAAAATTTAAGCCACAGCATCCGCTGGCAAGCGCAGCATCATGGCCAAAGTGTTTGCAACAGTTTTACGCAATTGGCGGCGGTCACAAATCATGTCGAGCGCACCTTTTTCTTGTAAGAATTCAGCGCGCTGAAAACCTTCTGGTAAGGTCACGCGCACAGTACTCTCGATGACGCGCGGGCCAGCAAAACCAATCAGCGCTTTGGGTTCTGCAATCACGACATCGCCTAAAAATGCAAATCCAGCGGACACGCCACCCATGGTGGGATCTGTCAATACGCTGATGTAAGGCAAACCTTTTTTGGCCAACCGTGTCAATGCAGCGTTGGTTTTGGCCATTTGCATCAGCGAGAGCAGGCCCTCTTGCATGCGCGCACCACCTGTTGCAGTGAAACACACGAAAGGCACTTTTTGCTCAATAGCGGTCTGCACGCCGCGAACAAAGCGCTCACCAACTACAGAGCCCATCGAACCACCCATAAAGTCGAACTCAAAACAGGCGGCGACTAAATTGATACTGTGCACTGCGCCACCTACTACTACCAAGGCGTCGGTCTCGCCGGTGTTAGACATGGCTTCTTTCAAGCGCTCTGGGTATTTGCGGCTGTCTTTGAATTTCAGCGGGTCCATGGGCAAGACTTCTTGCCCGATTTCATAGCGACCTTCAGCGTCTAAAAAAGCATCGAGTCTGGCGCGTGCCCCGATGCGGTGGTGGTGGCTGCATTTGGGACAGACGTTTTGGTTCTCTTCCAAATCCTTTTTGTAGAGCACGGTTTCGCAACTGGGGCATTTGACCCACAAGCCCTCGGGAATACTGCGGCGATCTGCCGGATCGGTGTGCTGGATTTTGGAAGGAAGCAGTTTTTCAAGCCAACTCATGGTGCAACTCCAAACAGAATAGTGCGGTTATACCGAATCCAACGCTTGGCGTATGCCGTGCATGAACAAGCGCGCTTCATCGGCGGCTTTGCCCGCAGGTGCGGCTTCTATCAATTGCAGCAATTTGCTGCCAATCACCACGGCATCCGCGACTTTGCCAATCGTTTTTGCGGTTGCCGCATCGCGAATACCAAAACCCACACCCACCGGAATGTGAACGAATTGGCGAATGCGCGGCAACATGGCCTCCACCTCATCGGTGTCGAGCGCGCCCGAACCGGTGACGCCTTTGAGCGAAACATAGTAGACGTAACCGCTGGCGACTTCAGCCACTTGTTGCATGCGTTTGTCGGTGCTGGTCGGGGCCAACAGAAAAATCAAATCCATCTGATGGGCGCGCAGGGCTGCGGCGAAATCCACGCATTCTTCCGGCGGGTAATCCACCACCAACACGCCATCCACACCTGCAGCAGCAGCGTCTTTGGTCTTCTTCGCTGCTGTCGACAACAACCCCTCCTCCTCCTCCTCCTCCTTCCAAGTCGATCAAAGTTTTAAGTTTTCTTAAATCCATATAACTTGCAGTCAATTGCTGTTAACAAGGTGCTAATTTACACCATTTGGAAAGGCCGCCAAAATCGGCCAAAAGTCAAACCCAAGCCTGGATATCGTCTGGTGACAGCTTGCCGAGCTTTTTCATTCGCAAACTTTGCTGGGCATCGATCACCAACGTGAATGGCAATCCGCCTTGCACATTGCCCAATGCGGTCATGAGCGCCGTGCCGTTCAACCCGGCCAAACCGATGGGGTATTCTACTGGATGCTGACCGAGAAAACGCTTGACAGCGCTGGGCTGATCGATCGCTAATCCCAACACTTGCCAGCTTTTAGGCTTATTTTGTTGATAAAAGGCATTCAATAAAGGCATTTCTTCGACACACGGGGTACACCAAGTGGCCCAAAAATTGACCACCAGCGGCTGGCCTTTGAACTGCGCCAAGGTCAGCGACGTGCCATCGGGTTGCTCGAACTCGGCAGCCCACAGCGCCGCCAATGCAGTCTCAGGCAAGGCATCACTGCGTTGGCGCCACCAAGCCACGCCCAGCCCAGCGACCAATGCGCCAGCGGCAACGGATAAAAAAGTTCGCCGATGGCGCGACGGTTTGTTCGAGGGAATTTCTGCGTTCATAAGGCATTGTCTACCAGTTGTCTCACCGCAGCCATATCGCCGCGCCAAGTCTTGCCCTGTTTGTCTGGCAACAAGGCACCGCGCAAATCGTCGTGGTCGTAGACCATCAAATGCACACCAATGTCTTCGTTCAATTCGGCGCAATGGCTGTGGATACTGAGGGCGTCGACCGACTCGCCCCTGAACCCATTGACAGCGCGAACCTCGAACCGAACCCCTTGATCCAGCAACGCCAGTTCGGCCTGTTTGCTGTCATCGCAAAACAACTGGATATGGATATCCGACAAACGGGTGGCGGTGCCGCGCCAGACCGCGCCACCCAAATGGGGCCGAAAAGCGACCAATCGCTCCATCCAACCCAGCGCCAACCGCCGCAACGCCAACAATTCAAATGGCTGGGTGTCGGCACAAAACAATTGCAAATAGTCGAAGACTTCGCTTTCAACTTGTTCGTTGTCCGGCAAAGCTTGGCGTGCAGGCAGGCCGAGTTCTTTGAGCGCACGGTGCTTGGCGGGGCCGAACTCCAAGCCTTCTTCAACCACCAAGCGCGCGGCCGTGGCGGCAATTTCCCATTTGATATCGCTGGACATGTCTTTGATTGTGACTGCGAAGCGCACAGGTCTGACCAAGCGCCATGTCAAAGCCATGACCCGCATCAGGTCACTTCTACAATGCACTTCCATGCACATACATATATTAGGCATTTGCGGCACGTTCATGGGTGGCCTGGCTGCCCTGGCCCGCGAAGCCGGCCACCGTGTCACCGGTTGTGACACCGGGGTGTACCCGCCGATGAGCGATCAATTGCGCGCGTTGGGTATCGAATTGATGGAGGGCTATGGCCAAGACCAAATGGCTTTGCAGCCCGACATGTTCGTGGTGGGCAATGTCGTGTCTCGTGCACGCACAGCCGAAGGCCATCCGCGTTACCCGTTGATGGAAGCCATTTTGGAAGCGGGCATGCCCTACACCAGCGGTCCGCAATGGTTGAGCGACCACGTCCTGCACGCAGCGGAACAGTCCAGGCATGTGCTGGCGATCGCGGGCACACATGGCAAAACCACCACCACCGCCATGTTGGCTTGGGTGCTGGAACAAGCCGGTTTGACGCCCGGATTTTTGATCGGTGGCGTGCCCTTGAATTTCGGCGTGTCAGCCAGACTGGGACAACTCGCCCGTGGCCAATCCCGGCCGCTGTTTGTGATTGAAGCCGACGAATACGACACCGCTTTTTTTGACAAGCGCAGCAAATTTGTGCATTACCGGCCACGCACTGCGGTGTTGAACAACCTCGAGTTTGACCATGCCGATATTTTTGACGACTTGGCCGCGATCGAACGGCAATTTCACCATTTGGTACGCACCGTGCCCGCCAGCGGCTGCTTGGTGGTCAATGCCGAGCAAGAAAGTTTGCAACGGGTATTGAACATGGGCCAATGGAGCCACTTGGAGGGTTTTGGCCACGGCGGTGACTGGCAAACCCAAGGCGAGCCCCATGACTTTGCAGTCATTCATCATGGACAACAAGTGGCGCAAGTTCGTTGGTCCTTGACGGGCGTGCACAACCAAATGAATGCGTTGGCGGCTATCGCGGCGGCACAGCATGTGGGCGTGACACCCGAGCAAGCCAGCCAAGCGTTGGCCAATTTCCAGAATGTGCGTCGCCGCATGGAATGGCGCGGCAGTATCGGCAGCGGCCAAGAAGCCATCACGGTGTATGACGATTTCGCTCATCACCCGACCGCGATTCGCACCACATTGGATGGCTTGCGTCGCAGCCTTCAACACGGCCGCATATTGGCGGTGTTTGAACCCCGCAGCAACACCATGAAACTGGGGGCCATGAAATCGCAACTGCCTTGGAGCCTGGAAATGGCTGACTTGGCTTTTTGCCACACGGCTGGGCTGGATTGGGACGCCGCTGCGGCATTGGCACCCATGGGTGCGCGCGCCCGAACCGCTGCATCCATCGACGAATTGGTGTCACAAGTGACAGCCGCTGCTGCACCTGGCGATCACATCGTATGCATGAGCAACGGTGGCTTTGGTGGTATCCACCAAAAACTTCTGGCGGCACTGCAAACCTGAACCGCTTTCGCAGCGTTATTTCTTGGCTTTGCGTCTGGTGGCGATGGCAGCATCCAGCACTTGCAGCACTTGCAATGAATCGTCCCATGCCAAGCAAGCATCCGTGATGCTTTGTCCGTACACCAAACCTTCAACCTTGTCTTTGCCGGGCGTGAATTTTTGAGCGCCGGGTTGCAAGTGGCTTTCCACCATGACACCAAACACCTGGTGCGATCCGCCCGCAATTTGCCCGGCGATGTCTTTGGCGACTTCCAATTGGCGCTCGTGTTGTTTGCTGCTGTTGGCGTGGCTGCAATCGACCATCAGGCTGGCGGGCAACTTGGCCGCTTCCAACTCCTTGCAAGCCGCTTGCACACTGACCGCGTCATAGTTGGGCGTTTTGCCACCGCGCAAAATCACGTGGCAATCTGGGTTACCTTGGGTTTGCACGATCGCGACCTGGCCGTTTTTGTGCACCGATAAAAAATGGTGGCCGCGCGCTGCAGCTTGTATGGCGTCGGTCGCAATTTTGATGTTGCCATCGGTGCCGTTTTTGAAACCGATCGGGGCAGACAAACCGGATGCCAGCTCACGGTGGACTTGGCTTTCGGTGGTGCGCGCACCGATGGCGCCCCAGGCTACCAGGTCGGCATAATACTGGGGGCTGATCAGGTCGAGGTACTCGGTGCCCGCAGGCAGGCCCATGTCCGCCAGGTCCAGCAACAGCTGACGGGCCAGGTGCAGACCCTTGTTGATCTGGAAAGTGTTGTTCAGGTCCGGGTCGTTGATCAGTCCCTTCCAGCCGATCGTGGTGCGCGGTTTCTCGAAGTACACCCGCATCACCACCAGCAACTGGTCGCTCAGCTCGTGGG
>JALRAA010000086.1 GCA_023262645.1 Burkholderiaceae bacterium | reverse complement strand
AGAACAGACCGAAATCAAACAAATGCTTGAAAAACAGTCGCATTTGTTGGACTTCATTTCATTGGCCTCGCAGCAACAAGCGCATGTGCAATCGCAACCGAATCCGCTTGAACCTTTGCTCAAAGAAGTCATCACACTGCAAAACTCGCTGTCTGCCAAGCTAGACGAGGTCAAATTGTCTGTCGACAAGCCGCAAGCCGACGTCACGGTGCGAATGCCAGATGAATTCAAATTAATGCTCGAAAAGCAAAAAATTGAATTGCTCAAAGCATTCAGCCAAAACGTTGCGCAAAACACCTCCAATATCGAAGCGGTTTACAAGGACACAACCGCGAAAATTGAATCATTGCTTCAGGCCAATGCAGCGGCTGCACAAGCGATGGAAAAAAACATGGCACCGATCACGCAAACCGTGACGGACATGAAGACACGCCTTCAATCCGTTTCCAAGAAGATTGACGACGTGTCTACGCAATCGAAAAAGGCAAGCAGCATCGCGTCAAGTGACAGCACCGAGGGCAGCGGCGGATTCATCTTGTTCATCATCGGTTTACTGTGTGGCCTGACAGTCGTCCTGAGCTCTTTGGCCATCTACAACTTTTTAAGCCACGAGGTTTCTTCGTCATCTAAAGCCGCCCACGATGAGCCAGCTGCCGACCATGGCAAGCCTTCAACCGGCCATGACGAGCCCGCACCTGCCGCACACGACTCGGCAAACCACGACAAACCTGCCAACGACAGCAGTAAATCAAAAAGCCACTGACCCGGATGAACAGCGAAAGCCTGACATGATTTGCACCAGCTGTTATTTCATCAACCCCAGCGAAAATGTTTTTTGCCAGAACTGCGGCGCCCACTTGCCCCATGTGCAAAGCCAAAAACCCAGCATTTCACCGCTGATCTTGGCCAACACGCTGGATAACAGCTCGTTGTTGATTTCACGCGGGCCTTGGCAAATGCGCATGGATTTGATGACCCCATTCTTGTGGGTGGCCGTGTTGGTATTTGTTTTTACCTTGAACAACACATACGGTTTGGGCATATTGGCCGTGGGATTGGCATTTGCACTTTACAAATCACACGACACCCGACAAATTATTCAACAGACCATTCCGGTTGAGTTGATCAACAAAACCATCATCGCTTACGGCCCTGCCAATACCACCAGTCGGTTTTCATTGCCCACTGGCGTGCTTTATTTATTGTCGGATGGCTTGTATTTCAAATCATTTGACAGCAATGAAGAAATCTCATTCATCCACATTGAAATTTCCTTCACAGACACTGCCGTTCGCAAGGGTGGCATATCGGTATTTCCGAATTGGCACGAAATAGAAATGAACAATGGTATGAACGAGCGTTTCACATTCACCGTTCAAAACGGCGGCGAATGGATGCTGTTGATGAAAGTCTTGCGCAGCGAGATGGCTAAACGGTGATCAAAAACGCAGTCAAGCTTTGAACAGCGCTTCCATTTCACGCCTGACTTTATAAGCAGGCAGCGTGGCATCCATGTCGCCACATCGTCCCAGCACAGAGATTGACCTTTTTTCACATCGCGCACCAACTTGACTTGGTGCGCCAATCCCAAGGGCAATCCGCCCATGCGAGCAGAGGTTTTAGCGGGTAACAGTTTGCCCCACACGGTGTAACCGCCCTCGCCGTCCAACATTTCACCGGCTTTGAGGTCGCGCTTGGCGGTGGCCACCACGTCAGCATGCCAACCTTGCGCCACACCGGTTGCTTCACCGCGCAAAGCCACACTAGCCACCGACATGCCCACCTCTAAACCGATCAAGTGCCAACGTTTGTAAAGAGTGAAATAGCGTCCTGAGGGATCGGTGTGCGCGTTGTACTCCTCAAAGCAATGCTTGATGTAATCGGTTTCAGCTTCTACCGTGACCCATACACCCATGCGTATGTCATAGGGAATCACACGGCCATCTGCTTCAAGCGAAGAAATCACTTCAACCATGCCCTTTTGCTCGAGCACGCCGCCTTCGCTTTGGGGACGTGTGACAAAAGGAATGTCTTCGATGCTGGCGGGTGGATAAAGCAACCCATTAGACGGCACTTGCAAACCCGTTGCATTCGCCACAGCGGTGCATTCAATGGACGGTTTGGAGCCATCTAAAAAACTGTTGAACATTTTGGGATTCAAGCCACCGCGCGCTGCTTGCTCGGGGGTCAGTCCGTAATTGCCCCAAACAGTCTCAGGTGTGGATTCATTGAAATGCGGTAACCATTTGTGTCCACGACCAGCGGCGGTCACGGGAAATCCACAGGTCCTGGCCCAATCTACCAAATCACAAATCAAAGCCGGTTGGTCACCAAACGCCAAGGAATAAACCACACCCACTGAAGCGGCTTTATTGGCCAATAACGGACCGCAAAATGCATCGGCTTCAACCGTGACATTGACCACATGTTTGCCATTGGCAAAAGCTGCCAAACAATGTTCAACCGCTGCGATCGGGTTACCGGTGCACTCCACCACCACATCCACCATGGGATGCGACACCAACATCTGCCAATCCTGCGTCAGAAAGGTCAATCCTTGCTTGAAGGCATCGTCCAAGTTTTTGGCGCTGGCCTGATGCGCTGGCCAACCGACGCGTGCCAAGTTAGCGCGGGCGTTATCCAGCGACAAATCTGCAATGCCCACTAAATGCACACCCGGTGTACGTGGCACTTGCGACAAATACATGGCGCCAAACTTCCCCGCGCCAATCAGCACCACTCGAACAGGTTGATGGTTTGCAGCACGCTGCTGCAATTGCAAATGCAAACTCATGCGGCTTTTTGCGTTTGGTCAAAAGGAACATCGGTGGTGACCAATGCACTGGCAGGCAAGCCTTTGGCCCAAGGCAAATCCACGGGGTAATGGCGGGTCAGGCAATCGTCAGGCAAACATTCAATCGGGGTGAAGTCGCGGTGCGCAATGTACTCAGGCCGTTTGTGCCGGCGGATATGGTTAGAGACCGCGCACAAACTCAAATACACGCTGACCCGGTTCCAAGGAGACAGATTGCTCGCTGACGCATGCACCAAGCAGCTGTGAAAAAGAATCATCGAGCCTGCTGGCCCAGTGGGGCTGACGATGCCGCCTTGCTTGCCGCCAGCACGTTCGACCAATTGGGTGATGAGCTCATGACTGACGGTCCACAAGGGATAGCTGGTGGTCGTCAGATCATGTTTGGCGTCGACCACGCCCTTTTTATGGCTGCCGGGTATGAACATCAGCGGACCGTTGAATTCATTGACATCGTCCAGGAAGATGGCCACGTTCATGGCGCGTTCGGTCGGCATCATGTCGTCGTTGAGCCATGTCCCATAGTCTTGGTGCCATTGCCAAACATCGCCCTCAAACGCCATTTTTCCGTTGATCTTGAATTGGTGCATGTAGAGTTTTTCGCCAAACAGGTCCTCGACCGGTTCGATCATTCGGGGGTGGCGAGCCAATTTGGCAAAGGGCTCTGAATACATGTGCGCCGCAAAATTGGTGCGCACAGCATCTTTGCCTTTCTCTCTCACGTTATAGGCTTCCCGTCGACTGTAGAGATTGGGAACCTCTTGAACCAAATTTTGTGTTTCTTCCTGTGTGAACAGACCAGGAAAAAACAGGTAACCTTCACGGTCAAATTCAGCGTGCTGCTCGGGTGTGAGTTTCATGGGAAACATTGCTCCAATTGGTAAGTAAACGGGTTTGCAATCGACTTGCTCATCCCTAGATTATCTGCATAATATGAATTCTGAATTCATCAACCGACAATCCCCATTCTTATGAAAAAGATTTATTGCATTGCTGTGGTATTTTGTTTTCAAATATTCAATCTGCATGCGGCAGACATCTCCGGCCCCGCTGAAGCAGGATCTGACCTTGGTGCAGCCAAAAGCCATATAGAAAAGAAAGACTGGTCGTCTGCTATTTCTACATTGGAGAAATTTGTCAAAGCCAATCCAAACAATGCTGACGGATACAACTTGTTGGGTTTTAGCCTTCGCAACGCAAAACGCTATTCAGAGGCGATTTTCAATTACAAGGAAGCACTCAGAATTGACCCGCAACACCGAGGTGCGCACGAGTACTTGGGCGTCGCATACGTACAAAACAAAGAACTGCCCAAAGCCAAAGAATTGTTGGTGTCGCTGGAAAAAATATGTGGCCAACAATGTGAGGAATACCAAGACTTGAAAAAAGCGATTGCCAAGGCAGAAAAAAAATAATGGACGACGCGGGTATCAACTCTGCATTCCTATCAGCTTTGTGTACTGACACCCACGCGCAAGACATGTAGTGCTTGTCACTGGGAAACGGCTTGCTTGAGCGGTAGCGCCGTTTTGTATCGCACCTGCTTGAGCGCAAAACTGCTTCTGATTTTTTCTACCCCAGGTATAGGTGTGAGTTGTTCGAGTATGAATTTTTCCAACGCTGACATATCAGCGATGGCAACCCGAATCAAATAATCAGAGTCTCCTGTCATCAAATAACACTCCATCACTTCATCGTGTTCAGCAATTCTTTGCTCAAACTCTGCCAACGCAGTTTTAGACTGCTCTTTCAAACTGATGGAGATGAACACGTTCAAGCCCAACCCCAAGGACTGCGGATGAGTGAGCGCCACATAACGCTGTATCACGCCAGAAGCCTCTAAGGCTTTGACACGACTCAAGCAAGGAGATGGTGACAAATGCACCCGCCGTGCGAGCTCGACATTGGTCAAAGACGCATCTTCTTGCAATTGCGTCAAAATTTTGTAATCTACCTTGTCTATCGACATAAAGCACCTCTAAATCTCATTTTTAAAGTATTTTATGCCATATATATGCCATGAAATGGCATTAATAAATAGCCTATTTGGGGTGTTTTTAACTATATTTGACGGCATTCCTGAGATTGACACCCCTGAGCTATGCTGCAAAAAACCACTGACCTCGACCCTGTTGAAACCACAGAATGGCGCGATGCATTCGCTGGCGTTGTGCAACTTCACGGCCCCGAACGCGCAAGATATTTGTTAGACCAATTGGTCGCCATGGCCCATCAGCAGCAGATTGAATGGTCACCAGAGTTGGTCACGCCGTATGTGAATACGATTGCCGTACAAGCACAGCAACCCTACCCTGGCGACTTGGCCATTGAAGAAAAGTTGGCCTCACTGATGCGCTGGAACGCTTTAGCCATGGTGGCGCGTGCCAACAGTGCCTATGGCGAATTGGGTGGACATATTGCAAGTTACGCCAGCGCCGCAGATTTGTTCGAGGTCGGCTACAACCATTTTTTTCACGCCCGCGATGCACAGCACCGAGGAGACCTGGTGTTTTTTCAACCGCACAGCGCACCGGGTGTGTACGCCAGAGCCTATTTAGAAGGACGACTGACTGAAGCTGATTTATCGCACTACAGACAAGAGCTCAAAGCCCCGCGACTGTCGGCTCTCGGGTTGTCAAGCTATCCGCATCCCTGGCTGATGCCTGACTTTTGGCAATTTCCCACAGGTTCCATGGGGCTGGGCCCGATCAGCGCCATCTACCATGCGCGGTTCATGCGCTATTTGACTCACCGAGGCTTGCTCAATTGCGAAGGCCGAAAAGTGTGGGGGGTTTTTGGTGACGGTGAAATGGACGAACCGGAAAGCATGAGCGCCCTCACCTTGGCTTCGCGTGAGCGTTTAGATAACTTGGTCTGGGTGGTTAATTGCAATTTACAACGGCTCGATGGTCCAGTGCGCGGTAACGGTCGCATCATCGATGAGCTTGAAAAATTATTTCGAGGCGCGGGATGGAACGTCATCAAATTGATTTGGGGCAGCGATTGGGATGGCTTATTTGCACGTGACACCAGCAATGCATTGGTCAAAGCATTTGCCACCACCGTCGATGGCCAAATGCAAACTTTCGCAGCCAAAGATGGACGCTTCAACAGAGAAACTTTTTTTGGTCAAAACCCTGCATTGGCAGAACTCGCGCAAGGCTTGACCGATGAGCAAATTGACAGACTCAAACGCGGTGGCCATGACCTGGTGAAAATCCATGCAGCCTATGCGGCGGCCAGTACACACCGTGGCCAACCCACGGTCATACTGGCGCACACCAAGAAGGGCTATGGCATGGGTCAAGCCGGACAAGGCAAGATGACCACGCACAGCCAGAAAAAATTAGACGAATCTGCATTGCTGGCATTTCGCAACCGTTTCAATTTGCCCTTGTCTGACGAACAGGCCACGCAACTGGCTTTTTTCAAACCCGCACCTGACAGCCCTGAAATGCAATATTTGCACGCCAAACGCGAAGCACTTGGTGGCTATTTACCCAAGCGTCATACCGACTGCGAAACCGTGGCAGTGCCGGACTTGAATAA
Source organism: Burkholderiaceae bacterium (assembly GCA_023262645.1). GTDB lineage: Bacteria > Pseudomonadota > Gammaproteobacteria > Burkholderiales > Burkholderiaceae_C > Limnohabitans. The sequence goes on along the minus strand of JALRAA010000086.1, from coordinate 68 downwards.
CTATGCAGGCTTTGCTCTACAGCCCGATGGCAAAGAAATGTCAACCACCATGGCGTTCGTTCGCTTAC
>JALRAA010000085.1 GCA_023262645.1 Burkholderiaceae bacterium | reverse complement strand
GGCGAGACACCCTCTGAATTTCAACACATGTTGGATTTTCTGAAAGAAGCCCAAATCGACCACGCAGGATGCTTTGCATACAGTGCCGTAGAAGGTGCGACAGCCAATGAATTGCCGGGCATGCTGCCGATAGAACTGAGACAAGAGCGTCAGTCTGAATTCATGTCAGCGGCACAAAGCATCTCTGCCAAAAAAATCACAAGCCTAAAGGGTTCGACCATGCAAGTTTTGGTGGACCAGTCGAAATCTTTGGGCCGTGCAGGTGGTGTGGGCCGCAGTTATCGCGATGCGCCAGAGGTGGATGGCGTTATCCACTTGTTGCCGCCTGAAAAAGTAAGCAAAACTTATCGAACCGGCGAATTCACCAAAGTAAAAATTGTGGATTCACAAGGGCTGGATTTGATTGGGGTGCCAATCTGATTGGCCTTGCCTTGTTAAGGCTGGGGGTAGGTAAGATTGGTGCCCAGGAAGGGACTCGAACCCCCACGAAGTTACTCGCTAGTACCTGAAACTAGTGCGTCTACCAATTCCGCCACCTGGGCATTCAGGAAAGCAGAGGATCATATCAAAAAAACCCATAGCAATCAGGCAGGCCTGCTTGAAGAGTTCAAGGGCATTGTCGAAGGTCATCGCGACGGACATGGCTTTGTCATTCGAGATGACGGACAGGTCAATGTGTACCTTCCACCGAACGAAATGCGTGCTGTATTGCACAAGGATATGGTCATTGCTCGGGTGACACGGTTAGACAAAAAGGGTCGACCGGAAGGCCGAATATTAGAAATCACCGAACGCCCTGCCCACCCGATCATTGGTCGTTTGCTGCATGAGAGTGGTGTCTGGTTGGTGGCCCCTGAGGACCGTCGATATGGACAAGATATTTTGATTCCCAAGACCGCCACAGGCAAGGCATTGCCAGGCCAGGTGGTGGTGGTTGAATTGACCGAACCGCCAAGTCTGTATGGACAACCGGTTGGACGAGTTCAAGAAGTGCTGGGTGAGATGGACGACCCGGGCATGGAGATCGAAATTGCCGTTCGCAAATACAGCGTTCCCCATGTGTTTTCTCCCGCATGCATGCAGCAAGCTGAATCGCTGCCTGATCACGTGGTGGGCAAAGATTTTCCGCACAGGGTCGATTTGACTGACATAGCCTTGGTCACGATTGATGGAGAAGACGCCAAAGATTTTGACGATGCGGTTTACTGTGAGCCTCTGAATGAAGATGCTCAAGGCGGGTGGCGCTTATTGGTTGCCATTGCGGATGTCAGCCATTATGTGGAGACTGAAAGCCCTATCGACATAGATGCATACGACCGGGCAACCAGTGTGTATTTCCCCAGAAGGGTGATACCCATGTTGCCTGAAAAGCTGTCCAACGGGTTGTGCTCTTTGAAGCCCGAAGTGGATAGGTTGTGCATGGTGTGCGACATGATGGTCAGCGCAGAGGGCGAGGTTTTTGCCTATCAGTTTTACGAAGCTGTGATGCACAGCCATGCCCGTTTAACCTATACGGATGCCGCTGCGATTTTGTCAAACACACGTGGTCCACAAGCACAAAAATACAAATCTATCGTCAACGATTTGATTCACTTACACGATGTGTATCGCGCGTTGTTGAAGGCCCGTCAACAACGCGGAGCGGTAGATTTTGAAACCACAGAGACCCAAATCATTTGTGATGACAACGGGCGGATTGAAAAAATTGTGCCCCGGATTCGAACAGAGGCCCACCGTTTGATTGAAGAAACCATGCTTGCTGCCAATGTGTGTAGCGCAGATTTCATTCAGCAAAATAAGCATGCTGCATTGTTTCGTGTCCATGAAGGGCCCACGCCTGAGAAACTGGAAATTTTGCGCAGCTATTTAAAGTCATTGGGCATTGGTTTGCAAATCACCGAGGAACCTTCACCAGGGCAGTTCCAAGCCATTGCAGCCGCCACCAAAGAGCGGGTGGATGCGCAACAAATTCACAGTATGTTGTTGCGATCGATGCAACAAGCCATCTATACCCCCGTCAACAGCGGCCATTTCGGTTTGGCTTACGACGCTTACACACACTTCACCAGCCCCATACGGCGATACCCTGACTTATTGGTTCACCGCGTCATCAAATCGATTTTGCGCGGTACGCGATACAAATTACCCTGTTTGCCCGTGCCCGGAGAGGCGCAAGCAAAATTATCCAGACGCTTGGCCTCTCACGCAGCGAAATCTTCGCAAACTTCCACAGGCAAAAACACGCAACTGACACCAGAAACCCAATCGTGGCAAGCAGCGGGTTTGCACTGCAGCGCCAATGAGCGCCGTGCAGACGAAGCCAGCCGAGATGTAGAAGCATGGTTGAAGTGTCAATACATGCGAGAGCATTTGGGTGAAGACTTCAGCGGAACAGTTTCAGCAGTCACTAGCTTTGGCGTGTTTGTGACCTTGGATGCCATGTATGTGGAGGGATTGGTGCACATCACCGAGCTTGGTGGAGATTATTTCCGTTTTGATGAAGCCCGCCAAGAGTTGCGAGGTGAAAGAACAGGTATCCGATACACGATCGGTGCACGAGTGCGAGTTCAAGTCAGCCGAGTCGATTTGGATGGCCGAAAAATTGATTTTCGATGGGTACAAGACGATGCCTCCGATGTGCAATCGGTAGGCCTGCGTAAAACCAAAGGCAAAGAGACTGACGAAAAATCGTTGTCCTTTAAAGCACATGGCTCAGCCTCGCGTGACAAAGCGTCAAAGAAGTCTCGCGGTGCTAAAGTGCCTTTTGCAACGCCCGCGAAAGCTGGCAAGAAAAGTGCGTCTGCATCGAAGGCACGTCAACGATAAATGATTCAGGAGAAATTGCATGAGTACAAGAAAAATTGCGATCGTTACCGGCGCAGGCACGGGTGTAGGAAAGTCGGCCGCATTGGCTTTGAGCAAGGCTGGATGGACGGTGGTGTTGGCCGGGCGAAGAGAGCAGCCCTTGAAAGATGTGCAAAGCGCCTGCGCGCACCCTGCCCATTGTTTGGTGGTTCCCACCGACGTAGCTGACCCTGCTTCTGTGGAAAGATTATTCGATGCGGTCGTCAAGCACCATGGAAGAGTGGATTTGCTTTTCAACAATGCAGGTGTCAGCGCACCAGGTGTTCCGCTTGATGAGTTAAGCATTGACCAATGGAAAAATGTTGTCGATATCAATTTGAACGGTATGTTTTATTGTTTGAGACAAGCCTTCAAAGTCATGAAATCGCAAGCACCCATGGGAGGGCGCATCATCAACAACGGTTCAATTTCTGCCACTGCGCCCCGACCCAATTCCATTGCATATACCGCCACCAAACACGCGGTCACTGGGCTGACCAAAACCGCTGCTTTAGATGGCAGAAAATTTCAAATTGCAGTGGGGCAAATTGACATTGGCAATGCCGAAACAGAAATGGCGGCTGTCATGGCAAAAGGCGTACCTCAGGCCAATGGAGAAATTAAGCCAGAACCTTTGATGGATGTTGCGCACGTTGGCACTTCTGTGCTCTATATGGCGGAGCTACCTTTGTCCGCCAATGTGCTTTTTCACACGGTCATGGCGACCAATATGCCATTTGTGGGGCGCGGTTAAAAGCGCTCTATCCCCAGACCTTTGAGGTCTACCTCACACTCTCGGCCAGAAACCATGTCGGCAATCGCCCTGGCGCTGCCGCAGCTGTTTGCCCACCCGTGGTTTCCGTGACCAGTGTTTAACCACACACCTTTGATTCCTGAGTGCCCCAGTATGGGAACACCATCTGTCAGCACGTCACGCGTCCCTCGCCAGACTTGTACCGATTCATGGGTTTTTGCTGCCCCAGGAAACCAGTCATTCAGTACTTTATAAAGCAATGAGACACATTCTTCAGGGGCTTTTTTGTTGCGCCCGATTTCTGCGATGCCACTCACCCTGATGCGCTGACCGGTTCGCGCGATCGACACATGGTGACGCGCGTCCATCACGCCAAAAACAGGGGTATCGATCAATTGACGGACCGATGAACTGAGTGTGTAGCCATGAACCGCCAGCGAAGGAACAGTGATGCCTAAATTTTTGACCAATGCGTTGCTGTGAATACCCGCACATACCACCACGTGGTCATATTTCTCTGACGTTCCAGACACCGTTCTGATCACCTGCGGCGCCTCTGGCATCAGCGGAAGTACTTCTTGTGATGTTCGGAATTCGGTGCCCAGCAAGTGGGCTTGCTGTTTGGCCAGCAATGAAAACTGTCGGCAGTTGGCAATGGCATCGTTTGGAAACATCACTGCGCTGTGAAAAGTTTGGTCTTCTGAAAGTGCGGGTTCTAATTTGCGCGTTTCAATGGGATCAATTTTTTTAAAGATGATCCCGTTTTCAGCCATCAGGTCCAACTGCAGTTGGTAGTTTTTCAAATCTTTTTCTTGTCTGCAAATCAGCAGGCATCCTTGGCTGTTTTCATATTGCAATCCGTATTGCTCAGTGATGCCGGTCATGACCTCTTGGCTGTAGAAAGCCAACCGTTGAAGTGCTTCAAGTTTTAGTTTGTAAGAGGGATGGTTACTGGCCTTTTGCCATTGCCAAAACCAAGAGAAGGGCAGGTTGGACAGTCCATGAAACGCATGGGTATCTGAGCCGAACAAAACTTTGCGCAGAGTTTTAAAAGGGATGCCGGGGGCTGTCCAAGATTGCATCATGGCCGGCCCCATAAAACCGGCGGTGGCAAAACTCGCCTGTTGAGCAATGCCCGAGCCCTTTTCAAACACCACCACATCATGTCCGTGTGAGGCAAGTTCAAGTGCAGTGGTGACTCCGATGACACCAGCCCCAATCACAGCAATTTTCATAAATTCATACCAAAGTAACCAATTTTGCGTGAGAGCGGAAGAGGGCCTGTGCTAAAATCATTGGGCTTTGGGTAGGTCGATTTTTTTATATCTCTTCCCAAAGTAAATCCCAAACCAGTTCACAAAAGGTGTTGCGTTGACAAGAGTTTAGCCGAGTCATTGCAATCACGAATTGGATTTTAGACACAACCTTTGGAGAAATTCATGTCTATCACCATGCGCGAAATGCTGGAAGCTGGCGTCCATTTTGGACACCAAACACGCTTTTGGAATCCCAAAATGTCCCCTTTCATTTTTGGACATCGCAACAAAATTCACATCATCAACCTCGAAAAAACATTGCCTATGTTTCAAGAGGCGATGAAGTTCACCAAGCAATTGGCAGCCAACCGTGGCACCATTTTGATGGTGGGTACCAAGCGGCAAGCCCGAGAAATCATTGCATCAGAAGCTGCGCGTGCTGGCGTGCCCTTTGTGGACCAGCGTTGGTTGGGCGGCATGCTCACCAACTTCAAAACCGTCAAAACATCTATCAAGCGTTTGAAAGACATGAAGGCCCAGCAAGAGATTGGTCTTGACGCGATGTCTAAAAAAGAACAGCTCATGTTCATGCGTGAACTCGAAAAATTGGAAAAAGATATCGGTGGAATTCAAGACATGGTGACTTTGCCAGATGCAATTTTTGTCATCGACGTCGGTTTCCACAAGATCGCCATTGCGGAAGCCAAAAAGTTGGGCATACCGTTGATTGGTGTGGTTGATTCCAACCATTCACCCGAAGGCATCGATTACGTGATTCCAGGCAATGATGACTCTTCCAAGGCCGTCACGCTCTACGCAAGAGGCATTGCCGATGCCATTTTGGAAGGCAGAGCCAATGCAGTGAACGATGTGGTGAAAGCAGTTTCTGAAGGACAAGACGAGTTTGTAGAAGTTGAGACCAACGAACAAGCTTGATATGCCTGCGCTTTCTTAAAGGGGCTTTGATGGCCCCTTTTTTGCAACTTCACTGAATACTTAGGACCCATAGATAAAAAGGAAAAATGATGGCAAATATCACAGCAGGCATGGTCGCCGAACTGCGCGCTAAAACAGACGCACCCATGATGGAGTGCAAAAAGGCTTTGACCGAAGCCGAAGGCGACATGGTGAAAGCTGAAGAGTTGTTGCGTGTCAAACTGGGTAGCAAAGCCAGCAAAGCTTCCGCCCGTGTGACTGCAGAAGGGGTGATTTCAATCGCGATGAACGGTAAAACCGGCGCAATGTTGGAAGTCAATTGTGAAACGGATTTCGTCACGAAAAACGACAGTTTCTTGGCCTTGGCCAATGCTGCTGCACAGTTGATTGCCTCACATCACCCTGCCGACATAGAAGCCTTGTCTGCGCTTTCCTATTCGCAAGACGGTTTCGGCCCCACCTTAGAAGATGTTCGCAAGGGCTTAGTTGGAAAAATCGGTGAAAACATGAGTTTCAGAAGATTCCGTTATTTCGATGGAAGTTCAAAACTCACGTCTTACCTTCACGGAACACGCATTGGTGTCGTGGTTGAATTCGAAGGTGACGAGTCCGCTGCACGCGACGTTGCCATGCATGTGGCCGCCATGAAGCCGGTGTCTTTGACAAGCGCTGATG
>JALRAA010000084.1 GCA_023262645.1 Burkholderiaceae bacterium | reverse complement strand
GGTGCATGTTTGGACAGAGCAATCGGCTTCCAGCCAAAGGGTACGCTTGCGCATTGTGGACAATGGCAGTGGATTCAGCGAATCTGTATTGCAGCGTGCGTTTGAACCCTATGTCACAACCAAAGCCGGTGGTACAGGCCTGGGCTTGGCGGTTGTGAAGAAAATTGCCGATGAACACCATGCCCGTATCGAGATCAAAAACCGCTTGGAAGCTGACCTGCCAGCCGGTGCGCAAGTATCGTTATCATTTCGTATCGCAAACCCTGCAAGCTAACCTGACCTCATAAGCAACATGGCAACAATTTTGGTGGTGGATGATGAACTCGGCATACGCGATTTGCTGTTCGAAATCTTGAACGATGAAGGTCATCATGTGGAGCTGGCTGAGAACGCAGCCCAAGCACGTAGCGCTCGTGCCGCGGCTCGCCCCGACTTGGTCTTGCTCGATATTTGGATGCCCGATACCGATGGCGTGACCTTGCTGAAAGAATGGGCTGCAACGGGTTTGTTGAACATGCCTGTCATCATGATGAGTGGTCATGCCACCATCGAAACCGCGGTGCAAGCTACCCGTATTGGTGCGTTGGCGTTTTTAGAAAAACCCATCACCATGCAAAAACTGCTCAAGGCGGTCGAGCAGGGGTTGAACCGCAAATCGGCCAGCGCGGGGCGCAGCGCTGCACTGCCCGCAGCATCAGGACAAACTTACAGCAGCGTGGGCGGCATGGCGTCTGTGGCGCCCACCGCTGCACCCGCATTGCCAGCGGTGTTGCAACCGGTGCAAAGTTTTGATCTCAGCAGTCCATTGCGCGAAGCCAGAGACAGTTTTGAAAAAGCCTATTTTGAATTTCACTTGGCACAAGAGGGTGGCTCCATGACCCGTGTGGCAGAAAAAACCGGGCTCGAACGCACCCACCTCTACCGCAAACTCAAACAACTGGGTGTCGATTTAACGCGCGGCAAACGTTACGGCAGTTCACAGTAAAACGCTGCGTTACATGTTGCGTCGGTACTGTCCGCCGACTTCAAACAAGGCGTGGGTGATTTGCCCCAGCGAACAAACACGCACCGCGTCCATCAGCACTTCAAACACATTGGCATTAGAAATGACGGCCTGCTGCAGTCGCAGGAGCATGGCGGCAGATGTGCTGCCATGGCGCTGGTGGAAATCATTCAGCCGTTGAAGTTGGCTTTGCTTTTCAGCGTCGGTCGAGCGCGCCAATTCGATTTTTTGAGGCGCTTCAAGAGCCTGCGGAGGTTTGAAGGTGTTCACACCGATGATGGGCAATTCGCCGGTGTGTTTGAGCATTTCGTAATGCATCGACTCGTCTTGGATCTTGCCGCGTTGGTAGCCGGTTTCCATGGCGCCCAACACGCCGCCGCGTTCGGCGATCGCCACAAACTCTGACAGCACGGCTTCTTCGACCAACTCGGTCAACTCTTCAATGATGAACGCACCCTGCGATGGGTTTTCGTTTTTCGCCAACCCCCATTCGCGGTTGATGATGAGTTGAATGGCCATGGCGCGACGCACACTCTCTTCGGTCGGCGTGGTGATGGCTTCATCGAATGCGTTGGTGTGCAAGCTGTTGCAGTTGTCATAGATGGCGATCAACGCTTGCAGCGTGGTGCGGATGTCGTTGAACTGAATTTCTTGGGCATGCAAACTGCGGCCGCTGGTTTGTATGTGGTATTTGAGTTTTTGGCTGCGTTCGTTGGCGCCGTATTTTTCTTTCATCGTGACTGCCCAAATGCGTCTGGCCACACGGCCCATCACGGTGTATTCGGGGTCCATGCCGTTGCTGAAAAAGAACGACAGATTGGGTGCAAAGTCATCGATATGCATGCCGCGCGCGAGGTAGGCTTCGACAAAGGTGAAGCCATTGGACAGGGTGAATGCCAATTGAGAAATCGGGTTGGCACCCGCTTCGGCAATGTGGTAGCCACTGATGGACACGCTGTAGAAGTTGCGCACATCGTGGTGCACAAAGTACTGCGCAATGTCGCCCATCACTTTGAGGCTGAACTCGGTGCTGAAAATGCAAGTGTTTTGGCCTTGGTCTTCTTTCAAAATATCGGCTTGCACGGTACCGCGCACGTTTTGCAGCACCCATGTTCGGATGTCAGCGGCTTCTGTTTCGGATGGTTCGCGGCCTTTTTCTGCGCGGAATTTCTCTAGGTTTTGGTCGATGGCTGTGTTCATGAACATGGCCAAGATCGTCGGCGCCGGACCGTTGATGGTCATCGACACGCTGGTGCTGGGCGAGCACAGGTCAAAGCCGTCGTACAAAGCTTTCATGTCGTCCAGCGTGGCAATGCTCACGCCAGAATTGCCGACCTTGCCATAGATGTCTGGGCGCAAGTCCGGGTCGTTGCCGTAGAGCGTGACCGAATCGAAAGCGGTGGATAAGCGTTTGGCCGGCATGCCTTCGCTCAGCAGTTTGAAGCGACGGTTGGTGCGAAAGGCATCGCCTTCGCCAGCAAACATGCGTGTCGGGTCTTCGTTGTCGCGTTTGAAAGCAAACGTGCCTGCGGTGTAGGGATAGCGCCCGGGGACGTTGTCCAACATCAACCATTGCAAGATATCGCCTTGGTCATGGAAGGTGGGCAACGCCACTTTGCGCACGGGCGTGCCGCTCAATGAACGCGTGACCAAACTGCTGCGAATTTCCTTGTCGCGCACTTTGACCACCAGTTCGTCACCGCTGTAATCGGCTTTCAATGCGGGCCAATCATGGAGCAAGGCGCGGACATCGGCATCCAAGCGTGCTTCACGTTCGTTGGCCAAGGCCAGCGAGGCTTCTGCGGCGCGAGGCTTGTTGGGCTTGCTGTCAGCCAACATGGCCGAGGCGGCTTTCAATTGCTGCACTTCACGAGCGAGTTGGGCTTGCATGCGGGCGCGTCGCTTGTAGCCACGCACGGTGTCGCTGATTTCTGCCAGGTAGCGGCTGCGCGAGGAAGGGACGATCGGCGTTTGGTGCGAACTGTGGCGCACCGAAGTCCGTGGCAAACGCGCATGCGGCAAGGCCAACCCCAGGGCTTGGAGTCGTGGTTTCATGGCTTGGTAGAGCGCCGTCACGCCATCGTCGTTGAAATGCGCGGCCATGGTGCCGAACACGGGCATTTGTTCAGGCGGTGTGTGCCATGCTTCGCGGTTGCGTTGCACTTGCTTGGCCACATCACGCAAGGCGTCTGCGGCGCCTTTGCGGTCGAATTTGTTGATGGCCACAAACTCGGCGAAGTCGAGCATGTCGATTTTTTCCAATTGGCTGGCGGCACCAAATTCGGGGGTCATCACATACAGCGGAATATCCACATGCGGCACGATGGCGGCGTCGCCTTGACCAATGCCTGAAGTCTCGACCACGACCAAATCGAACCCGGCGCATTTCACCGCAGCGATCACGTCTGGCAAAGCGGCGCTGATTTCACTGCCAAATTCACGCGTCGCCAACGAGCGCATGAACACGCGTTGGTTGTTTTTATCGGGGTCAGGTTCCAATTTATTCCACGGCGAAATGGCGTTCATGCGGATGCGGTCACCAAGCAATGCGCCTCCGCTTTTGCGGCGTGAGGGGTCGATGGAAATGACGGCGATACGCAACCTGTCTTCTTGGTCAAGCCGAAAGCGACGGATCAATTCATCGGTCAGCGAAGATTTGCCCGCACCGCCAGTACCTGTGATGCCCACCACTGGCGCGGTGATGGTTTTGGCTTGTGTGCGCAGCGCATCTCGCAGGTCTTGCACCACAGGGCTTTGTGCTTCTAGCGCGGTGATGAGTTGGGCCAGTGCCCGCCAGTGCTGGGGAGTATGTCCTTGGATGGCATCCAAGCTGGTGGGTGCATGACCGGTCAAATCCGTGTCACAGCGCATGATCATCTCGCCGATCATGCCTTGCAGCCCCATGCGCTGCCCGTCTTGCGGGCTGTAAATCCGGGTCACACCGTAGGCTTGCAGTTCGGCAATTTCATCGGGAACGATGACGCCGCCGCCGCCGCCAAACACTTGAATATGCGCGCCGCCACGCTCTCGCAACAAGTCGACCATGTATTTGAAGTACTCGACATGGCCGCCTTGGTAAGAGCTGATGGCAATGCCTTGCACGTCTTCTTGCAATGCGGCGGTGACCACGTCATCGACCGAGCGGTTGTGACCCAGGTGAATCACCTCAGCGCCCATGCTTTGCAGAATGCGTCGCATGATGTTGATGGCGGCATCGTGACCATCAAACAGGCTCGCCGCGGTGACAAAGCGCACCTTGTGGGTGGGTTTGTAGGCAGCCAGTGCCTGGTATTGGGCAGACAAGTCGGTCATGTTGTAGACGGGGTGAACCGAAAAAAATCAGAAAAATCAGGCGTTGGGGCAAGTAGCGGGCGCGCCCAAATTGACGTAACGTCAATCTTAACTTGCTTTGACCCTGCCCATTGAGCGCCTGAAATCCCTATGTTGACAATGGCTTTTTGCCTGTGTGTGTATCGCCGGCGTGCGGGGCGGCCAAGGCATATACGGGTTAAATTGATAACTGTTCATGCCAAGGAGCTTGTATGTCAAAAATTTTTGCTGCGGTTTTCGGGTTGCTTTTTTTGGTCTGCGCCGGACTGCAATGGAACGACCCCGATCTGTATCTGTGGATTCCGCTGTATGGCTTGGCCGCGGTGTCTTGTGTTTTGGCGGTGGCCGACCGGCCTGCGCATCGTTTCAACCTGGCCTTGATCGCTTTGTATGGTGCTTACGCGGCCTATTTGTTTGTCATTGAAGATGGTGTGTGGTCTTGGATGGTAGACCACCAATTTGCTTCTCTGACCGGCTCCATGTTGGCGTCTGCGCCTTGGATAGAAAACACCCGTGAGTTTGGGGGGTTGACCATCATGCTGTTGGTCTGTGCCATCAATAGCTGGTCGCAACGCAAGGCTTCAGAGGCGTCCACAGACATAGCGCCAGAGCCCACGGCCAGCGCGTGAGATTCAGGCGACGGGTCGCACAGCCAGCCAATCGCTCACCGCTTCTTCGTAGGCCAGTCCCAGTTCGAGCACGGCCAGATCGCCACGCGGTTGACCGATCAATTGCATGCCCATGGGCAGGCCTTGCGGGTTAAACCCGCAGGGCACATTCAGCGAGGGCAAGCCCGCCAAGCTCGGGTAGAGCACCACCTCCATCCAGCGGTGGTAAGTGTCCATCTTCACCGTGCCATGCGCGGTACGGATTTCAGCCGGCCAGCGCGTGTCGATACCAAACGGCCAGACCTGTGCGCTGGGCATGACCAGAATGTCAAACTTGCCCAGCAGCTTGAGCATGTCCTGATAAAACACGGTGCGCTCGGTGCTGGCTTGGAGAAAGTCATTGGCCGACATGCCAACGGCTTGGTCATATTCCCACAGCGCTTCAGGTTTGCACGCATCGCGGCCACGCGCAACCATGGGTGCCAGCCGAGACGCAGTCAAGACGCGCCGCCATGCCAGCCAGGTCTGCCATACGGCCGTCGGTGAAAAAGTGGCCATGGCGGGCTCAACATGAGCCCCCAAATCGGTCAAGCGTTGCAAGCCGTTTTCGCAGGCTTGCAAGATGCCGTCTTCCATGGGCAAATAGCCATTCAAATCACCCAGCCAACCCACGCGTATGTGCCGTGATTTGGGCCGCAGTTGTTGCGACCAACCTTGGGGTAAATCGTCCAATGACAGTGGCGAGCGCGGGTCAAAACCCGACATGGTTTCCAACAAACGCGACAGATCGCTGACATGGCGAGCCATGGGGCCGTCTGTGCTGAGTTGACTGACCCATGCATCATTGACCGGATAAGCAGGCACCCGACCTTGCGATGGGCGCATACCAAACACGTTGTTCCATGCGGCCGGATTGCGCAAGCTGCCCATGAAATCCGAGCCATCGGCCAACGGCAACATGCGGTGCGCCAAAGCCACTGCCGCGCCACCGCTGCTGCCCCCTGCCGTGAAAGCCGTGTTGTAGGCATTGCCCGTCGCGCCGAACACCGGGTTGAACGTGTTCGAACCCAAGCCCCACTCGGGCGTATTGGTTTTGCCAATGACGATACCGCCTTGGGCTTTGAGCCGCTGCACCAGCAATGCGTCTTGCGCGGGAATGTTGTCGCGCAACAGCACAGAACCGCAGGTGGTGGGAATGCCCGCCACGTCGACCAAGTCTTTGAAAGCCAGCGGTATGCCATGCAGCCAGCCGCGCGAATGGCCACGCGCCAGTTCTTGGTCACACACATCGGCTTGAGCCAGCAACAGGTCGTGGGCTTGCAAACTGACCACGGCGTTGAAGCGCGGATTCACCACAGCAATGCGATCCAAAAAAGCTTGCATCACCTCGCGGCAGGAAAATTGCCGCGCATGAATGGCTTGCGACAGGGCGGAGGCGCTGAGTTCAGTCAATGGCATGGAAACTTTCTTTCAAGCGAATTCAAGTTCGATTTTGCCTGTGCGCCGCCGCTGAGGACCAATGACAATTTTGACGTCATG
>JALRAA010000083.1 GCA_023262645.1 Burkholderiaceae bacterium | reverse complement strand
GGGGCTCGCAGGAAAAATACCGTTGTATGGTTCTGGCTTTTTAACCGAGGGCTTGCTTGATGATGAATTGGCTCCGTCGGCACAAGGCATCATCACCACGCTGCACTACAGCACTTCACTGGCGACCAAACGCAACGACGCGTTTCGCTTGGCATATGCCAAAGCCTTCAAAATGCAACCTGATGTTTACGCCGTCCAAGGCTACGACGCGGGTCAGCTACTCATTCAAGGTGCAGCTGCGGTCAACGGTGATTTGTCCAACAAAAAAGCGTTGTACGCAGCCATGGAAAACGCCGTGATCGACAGCCCTCGCGGCAAATGGACCATGAGCAAAGCACACAACCCGGTACAAGACATGTATGTGAGAGTGGTCAAAGGCAAAGAAAACGTGGTGCAAGGCGTTGCTGTCAAAGCGTTGGCTGATTCTGGCGCGGGTTGCAAGCTGGGCTGATGGATTTCGCCAACTTCTCCATCCAACTGCTCAACAGCGTTCAATACGGCCTGCTGCTATTTTTACTGGCAGCCGGTCTCACGCTGATTTTTGGCATCATGGGCGTGGTCAATTTGGCGCACGGCAGTTTCTACATGCTGGGCGCTTATTTGGCTTATGCATTGACCAGCGCGTGGGACAACCTTTTTTTGGCGGTGCTGGTGGGCGCTGTCATGAGCTTGGCGCTGGGTTGGGCACTTGAAAAAATTCTGTTCAGCCATTTCTACAAACGTGACCACCTTGACCAAGTGCTGCTGACATTTGGCCTGATTTATATCTTTGAAGAAATTCGCTCGATGGTGTGGGGGGATGATGTGCACAACGTCGCCATCCCAGAATCACTGAACTGGTCCATCAGCCTCACCGACACGCTGTCCTACCCTGCCTACCGGTTGTTCATGCTCGGTGTGTGCTCTTTGTTGGCACTGGGTTTGTGGTTGTTGATCAGCCGCACCAAAGTCGGTATGAAAATTCGTGCAGGCGCGTTCAACAGTGACATGGCCCAAGCTCTTGGCGTGAATATCGTTCGATTACACGCCTTGGTGTTCGCCTTGGGTGTTGCGCTGGCGTCGGTGGCAGGCATGTTGATTTCGCCGCTCTCCAGCGTCTACCCCTACATGGGCTCCCAAGTGCTGATCATGTGTTTCGTGGTGGTGGTGATTGGTGGCATCGGATCTGTCAGAGGCGCATTGACCGCAGCGTTACTGGTGGGTTTGGTCGATACGTTTGGCAAAGTTTTGTTGCCTCAGTTCGCCAGTATGTTGGTCTATGTGTTGATGGCGTTGGTCTTGCTCTACAAACCTGAAGGCTTGTTCAAAGAATGAGTACCCCGCAAGCCCACCTGGAAACTTTGCCTGGCAGTGTCAAATTGTTTTTGGTATTTGCTTTTCTGGCCCTGCTGGCTTTTCCTTTTGCCCAGCAAGATTTTTATACGCAAATGGTCACGCGCATGATGATCTTGGCCATCTTTGCCATGAGTTTGGATGTATTGCAAGGCATCACCGGTTTGGTGTCCTTGGGTCATGCGGCGTATTTTGGATTGGCAGGTTATGTGGTGGCCTATTTGTCCCCTGCAGACGCGGGCGCAGATTGGCTGGTTGCCTTGCCGCTGGCCATGCTGGCGGCAGCATTGACTGCGCTGGTGATCGGTTTTTTTGTGGTTCGCACGCAAGGCATCTACTTCATCATGGTCACCATGGCGTTTTCGCAAATGCTGTACTACCTGTTTTTCGACAACAAAGCCTTGGGGGGTTCAGACGGTGTTTACATCAATGTGCGCCCCAACGGCTTGGGCTTGGACATGGAAAACAAATGGGTGCTCTACTACTTCACGCTTGCTTGCATGGTGTTGACCTATGCATTTTTGCGGCGCTTGTTGTGGAGCCCTTTTGGCAGAACACTCAATGGCATTCGCTTGAATGAGCACCGCATTCGCGCCTTGGGATATGCCAGCTTCAGCTACAAACTCACTGCTTTCACCTTGGCGGGTGCGCTGGCGGGACTGGCTGGTTTTTTGTGGGCGACGCAAACCGGTTATGTCAATCCAGAACTGATGGGCTTTCACATGAGCGCGCATGCCATCATGATGGTGATTTTGGGTGGCATGGGTAATGTGGCAGGTGCCATGATTGGCGCTTTTGGTTTTGAGCTTTTTTTGCATGTGTTCAAGGATTTGCCCAAAGTCGGCGCTTTCGATTTGGGCAAACACTGGCAGTTGTGGATGGGCGGTTTGATTGTGTTGGTGGTCGTGGTGGCACCCCAAGGACTGATGGGCTTGTTGCGCAGAAAGCAGGCCAGCGATGAATGAACCGTTGTTACAAGCCCGTGGCTTGAGTAAACGCTATGGCGGGTTGTTGGCAGTCAACGACGTGTCGTTGTCCTTGTACAAAAACCAGTTACATGCCGTCATCGGCCCCAATGGTGCGGGTAAAACCACCCTCACCCATTTGCTCAGTGGAGACGTGAGCGCCACCAGTGGAGAGTTGTGGCTCAAAGGCCAACGTGTCACGGGTTGGCCGCACCACCGCTTGTCGTTGCACGGTCTGGGACGCAGTTACCAAAAAACCAATGTGTTTTTGGCGTTGACCGTGTGGGACAACCTGATGCTGGCCGCGCAATCGCGCCACGCTTTCGCACCCTATAACCCTGTGGCATGGCTGCGTAACGCCTCATCCATGGTTTCCGTTCGTGAACGCGCGGAACGTGCACTGCAATTGACTGCTTTAGCCCCTGTGCAAAATTTGGTGGCGGCCAACCTCAGCCACGGCGTTCAACGTCAATTGGAAATCGCCATGGTGCTGGCCACTGAACCGCAAGTGTTGCTGTTGGACGAACCCTGGCCGGCATGGGTGTGGCCGAGGCCGAACGCATGGTCGAGCTGCTGCTGCGGATCAAGAAGGACCATGCCATGTTGCTGGTCGAGCACGACATGGACGCTGTCTTTGCGCTGGCTGAAGTGTTGACGGTGATGGTCAACGGCACAGTGATTGCTACCGGAACACCCAGCGACATACGCGCTGACGCCAAAGTTCAAGCAGCCTACTTGGGCGAGGAATCGGCATGAACAAACCCTTGCTACAAGTCAGCGGTCTCAACACCTATTACGGTGCCAGCCATGTGTTGCGCGATGTGGATTTCAAAATCGCCCCAGGCCAAACCGTTGGCTTGATGGGACGCAATGGGATGGGCAAATCCACTTTGCTCAAAAGCATCACCGGCTTGCTCAAACCCAAAAGTGGTCGGATCGAATTTCAAGACACCGCCATTCACACCCAAACGCCTTCTGACATTGCGATGCTTGGCATGGCCTATGTGCCCGAAGGCAGAGGCATTTTCGGCAATTTGAGCGTGCATGAAAATTTGGTGATGGCAGAACGCGCTGGCGTACGTGGTCAAAAAGATTGGACTTACCAACGTGTGCTCGACACCTTCCCGAGGCTGGCCGAGCGCTTGCAACACGGCGGCCAACAACTCAGCGGCGGTGAACAGCAAATGCTCAGTATTGGGCGCGCGCTCATGACCAACCCCGATTTGTTGTTGTTGGACGAAGCCACCGAAGGCTTAGCACCCCTGATTGCCCAAGATATCTGGCGCATCTGCGAATTGGTGTCGAAATCCGGCATCAGTACCGTGATCGTGGATAAAAACTGGCAACACGTGACGCGCATCACGCAACGCAATCTGATTTTGGTCAAAGGTGAAGTAGTGTTTGAGGGCAGCAGCGCTGAGCTTTTGGCGCAACCAGAGTTGCTGAAGCAACACCTCGGGGTCTGAAAATGCTTCCTGCACGCACCCAAGTCGCTATTGTTGGTGCCGGGCCTTCTGGTTTGTTGTTGGGTGCTTTGCTTCACAAGGCAGGCATTGACCATGTGTTGATCGAACGCCAGTCGCCGGGTTATGTACTCGGTCGAATTCGCGCAGGTATTTTGGAACAAGGCACGGTGAATTTGTTGCGCGAAGCGGGGGTGGGCCATGGTGTCGACAACGCCGGCATTGTTCACCACAGCATTGAATTGGTTTTCAAAAACACCCGCCATGCGATTGACGTCACAGGGCTCACCCAGGGCAAAGTGGTTACCGCTTACGGACAAACAGAATTGACACGCGACTTGATGGAACACCGCCAATCCTTGGGATTGCCCACGGTGTACGAAGCGACCGATGTCCAATTGCAAGGATTTGAGGGCAACAGCCCGTCGGTGACTTTTCACAAAGACGGCGTGGCACACACACTGGCCTGCGACTTCATTGCTGGTTGCGATGGCTACCATGGCGTGGCCCGCGCCAGTGTTCCCAAGAACGCGATCACAGAATATGAAAAGGTGTATCCGTTCGCTTGGCTGGGCGTTTTGGCAGATGTGCCGCCCGTCTCCAGCCATGCCATTGTTTACGCCAACAGCGATCGCGGTTTTGCCTTGTGCTCCATGCGCAGCATGACCCGCAGTCGCTATTACGTTCAGTGCCCCAGCACCGACAGCGTGAACCAATGGAGCGACCAACGTTTTTGGGACGAAATACGTCTTCGGCTCGATCCTGAGCTTTCGCAACGCATGCAAACCGGCCCCTCCATTGAAAAAAGCATGGCCCCGTTGCGCAGTTTTGTCGCTGAACCCATGCGCTTTGGCAGATTGTTTTTGGCCGGCGATGCCGCGCATATCGTGCCACCCACTGGCGCCAAAGGGTTGAACTTAGCGGCCAGCGATGTGAAATATTTAAGCAGTGCATTCATCGAACACTATGTCGATCGATCCACCGCGGGCATCGATCATTATTCGCAACGTGCTTTGGCGCGTATTTGGCGAGCAGAACGGTTTTCTTGGTGGTTGACTTCATTGATGCACCAATTTCCCGAGACAGGTGCATTTGGCCAAAAAATGCAAGAAGCTGAATTGGAATATTTGGTCAACAGCCCTGCGTTGTCCACTTCGTTGTCTGAGAACTATGTTGGTTTGCCTCTGGATTTCGCCACCTAATCACCACAGCTCCATTTTTATCCATGTCAACCGCAAAACGATTCCAACCCTCTGACACCAGCCTGCGCGGTGTACGTGTGCTGAGTGTGGCGCTCAACCTGCCTGGGCCCGCTGCGGTGATGCGATTGGCCGACATGGGCGCTACCTGTACCAAGCTAGAACCGCTGCCGCCCACTGGCAGCCCCAAGGGCAGTTCCAGTGATCCCATGGGCATGTATGCACCGCATGCTTATGCCCAATTGCATGCCGGCGTGAAAGTGGTGCAAGCTGATCTGAAGTCTTCGGCGGGGCAAACCAAACTGCATGGCTTGCTGGCCAAAACCGATGTGCTGTTGACATCATTTCGACCATCGGCACTTCGAAAACTTGGCATGGACTGGAAAAGCCTTCACGCCCAATTTCCGTCGCTGATCATGGTCAGCATCGTGGGCGCCAAGGGAGCTGCCGCCGAAATTCCCGGGCACGACCTGACCTACTTGGCCGCGCATGGCTTGGTCACCGGACTCCATTTGCCCGCCACGTTGTTTGCTGACATGGCAGGTTCTGCATTGGCGGTGGAAGCCGTTCTCAAATCCCTGTGGCAACGCGCACGACCCGGCCGTGCCCACGGCAAAGGTGTGTGTCAAGAAGTTGCCCTTGAAGATGCGGCGGCCTATTTGGCGCTGCCCAGGCACTGGGGGCTGACTTTGCCCCAAGGCAGTGTGGGCGGCGCACATGCTGGGTATGCGGTGTATGAATGCAAACAAGGGCGTGTGGCGGTGGCTGCGCTTGAGCCGCATTTCGCCACCAAGTTATTGGAGGTGGCAGGTATCCCGCTGGCAAAACCCGTTCATTCCACCATGGGGTTGCCCAACACACGCATGAAGTTGTCTCAATTTTTTGCGGGTCTGACACGCCAACAAATAAACAAACTGGCTGCCACACATGACTTGCCATTGCTGACGCTGGCTTGACCCGTTATTTTTTACGGGGTGGCAAGCCCGTGTGCTGCGTCAATAACTTACCGGGCGCGGCTTTGACCCGACCCAAGGTCACAGGCGAAGTTTTGGCAGCAGCACTTGTGCTGTTTTTGCGTCGGCTGCTGGTGTATCCCTCGGTGGTCAATGGCTGAAAACGGGGAATCAAATGTTGTTTGCCATTGCCAATCAAATCGGCACGTCCCATGGCTTTGAGCGCATCGCGCAACAGCGGCCAGTTGTTGGGGTCGTGGTAGCGCAAAAAAGCTTTGTGCAAGCGACGGCGTTTTTCTCCGCGCACGATGTCGACAGCTTCGCTGTCACGACCGATACGCTTGAGTGGGTTTTTGCCTGAGTGGTACATGGCAGTGGCCGTGGCCATGGGGCTGGGATAGAAAGTTTGCACTTGGTCTGCGCGAAAACCATTTCTTTTCAGCCATACCGCCAAATGCATCATGTCTTCATCGCGTGTGCCCGGATGTGCTGCAATGAAGTAGGGAATCAAATATTGTTTTTTTCCGGCTTCTGCGCTGTATTTGTCAAACATTTGCTTGAAGCGGTCATAGCTTC
>JALRAA010000082.1 GCA_023262645.1 Burkholderiaceae bacterium | reverse complement strand
GAATCCATGCCTTGCCAAGGTTTTGTCACCACAGCAAAGCGTGCAAGTGGGGCACTCCTACAATCTCAACATGACCTCTATTTATGCAAAACGCCGCGCTGCTTTGGCGGCGCAATTGGGTGTAGGCGGCGTGGCCATCATTCCCACCGCCCCCGAGCGCAGCCGCAATCGGGATGCGGATTTTCCTTACCGGCATGACAGCTATTTTTATTATTTGACGGGTTTTACCGAGCCCAACGCTTGTTTGGTGTTGGCCGCCAACGGCCACAGCAGTTTGTTTTGCCAACCCAAAGATGTCGAGCGTGAAATTTGGGACGGTATACGTTTGGGCCCGCAAGCCGCGCCGTCGGCGTTGGGTGTGAACAGCGCCTATTCAGTGGGCGAGCTCGACAAAGAGTTGCCCAAGTTGCTGGAAAACCAAACCAGCGTGTGGTTTCCGTTTGCCACGCACGACGGCTTGTCCGCGCAAGTAGAGAGCTGGCTCAACCAAGTGCGCGGGCGCGCCCGCATGGGTGTCTCTTGCCCCGCCACACAACAAGATGTGTGCAGTTTGCTTGATGAAATGCGGTTGGTCAAAGACGCCACCGAACAAGACACCATGCGCCGCGCCGCGCGCATCAGTGCTGGCGCCCATGTGCGCGCCATGCAATTGAGCGCTCGCATGTTGCGACAAGGGCAAGCCGTGCATGAATTTCATTTGGAAGCCGAATTGCTGCATGAATTCCGTTTGCACGGCGCTCAGTTTCCCGCGTACACCTCGATCGTTGCCGCTGGCGCCAACGCCTGTGTGCTGCATTACCGCGCCGATACCGCGCCGGTGCGCGATGGCGAGCTGGTGTTGATCGATGCCGGTTGCGAACTGGACGGCTATGCGTCGGACATCACCCGTACTTTTCCTGCGAATGGTCGTTTCAGCGGGCCGCAACGTGCGTTGTATGACATCGTGCTGGCCGCGCAAATCGCCGCGGCTGACGCCACGCGACCCGGCGCACGTTTCAACGACCCGCACGAAGCCGCTGTTAAAGTGCTCTCCCAAGGACTTCTCGACACCGGTTTGCTCTCGCATGACAAACACGGTTTGCTGGACGATGTGCTGGAGAAAAAAGCCTATTTCCCGTTCTACATGCACCGCACCAGCCACTGGCTGGGCATGGATGTGCACGATTGCGGCAGCTATATCGAACCGGGCGAAGCCACTTCAGCGCCCGCCAAAGCCGACCCGATCACCGGCGCCATGGTGCAACCCCGCCCCAGCCGTGTTTTGCGCGAAGGCATGGTGTTGACCTTAGAGCCCGGTCTGTACGTGCGTCCCGCCGACGGTGTGCCGCAAGCGTTTTGGAACATCGGTATTCGCATTGAAGACGACGCCATCGTCACCGCCAGCGGTTGCGAATTGATCAGCCGGGGCGTGCCGGTAGATGCGGATGAGATCGAAGCCCTGATGCGCGGTTGATTGTTCACGCCTTTCGCGCCCAAGGCGTCAGACCGAGCAAAGCAATTCTTTACAATATCGGAATGCTAACTCGAAACTGTAAAAATGATCGACCGCCAAGCTGCGTCCCGCATTCTTAAACTGCTCAAAGGATTTCCTGTGGTCACGGTAACGGGGCCGCGCCAATCGGGCAAGACCACTTTGGTGCGCGAACTCTTGAGCGACAAACCCTATGTGTCTTTGGAGAACCCGTCCGAACGCGAATTCGCACGCAATGACCCGGCCGGGTTTTTGCATCGCTATCCAAACGGTGCCGTGCTGGATGAAGCGCAACACGCACCTGAGCTTTTTTCTGTCATTCAAGGTGTGGTGGATGCGTCAAAGCAAATGGGTCAGTTCATACTGACGGGCTCGCAAAATCTGTCGTTGCTTTCAAGCGTGTCACAAAGTTTGGCGGGACGCACCGGGCTGGTGGAATTGCTGCCGTTGTCGATTGCCGAATTGCGCCATGCTCAGTTGCATTTGAACGATTACAACGATTACTTGGTGCGCGGTTTTTACCCTGCGCTTTATGTGCGTGACCTTGATCCTTGCGAATGGCTCAACGCATACCTGGTGACCTACGCCGAACGCGATGCACGGCAGCTGGCGTCGGTGCAGGATTTGGGCGCATTTCAGCGTTTTCTCAAGCTCACTGCGGCGCGAACAGGTCAATTACTCAACCTTCAGTCCCTGGCGAATGACGCGGGCATTTCTGACAAGACCGCCAAGAACTGGCTATCGATACTGGAAACCTGCTATCTGGTGCATTTTGTGCGCCCGCACTTTGCCAACTTTGGCAAACGCTTGATCAAAGCGCCCAAGCTCTACATGACCGATGTCGGCTTGGCGGCAGCACTGCTCGGCATTCAAACCGCGCAACAAATGGCGGCACACCCATTGCGCGGCGCCTTTTTTGAAACCATGGTTGTCAACGAATTTTTAAAAAGCCGAGCCAATGCCGGCTTGCGTGAAACGCTGTATTTTTGGCGGGACAACATCGGCACCGAAGTCGATCTGGTGCTCGAACGGGGCACAGAAATAGCGGCCATCGAGATGAAGTCAGGACCCAGCGTGGCTTCGGATGCGTTTGGTAACTTGAAAAAGTGGCACAAATACGCGTCAGAACGTGGTCACTATTCAGCCATCCACCTGGGGTTGGTGTATGGCGGCGACACACGCTATACCCGCGAGGGCGTGGATCTCATGCCTTGGGCCGATCTGGCCTGAGCCTGGGTCAAGGATTGTTTCTATCAATGAGTTAGTAACAATCAATTGGCAATTTATATTAGTCGTCTCTATCATTTCTCCTGTTCCGATTTATTTCATCAATCACAGGAGTTCTCATGCACACCCAGCAACGCCCCGCCATCCAAACCATGGCCAACTTGGAATCCGCCTTTGCCGGCGAATCCATGGCACACACCAAGTACCGCTATTTCGCCCGCATCGCCCGCGCCATGGGCGACGAGGAAACCGCCCGCACGTTTGAGGAAACCGCCGATCAAGAATTGCAACATGCGTTTGGCCACCTCGATTTGCTCTATCCCAAAGCCGACATGACGCCGGCCAAGGCATTGCAAATAGCCATCGACGGCGAAACCTACGAGTACACCGAGATGTACCCTTCATTCCGCCGCACCGCCGAAGAAGAAGGCAACGCGGCGGCCGTGGCTGAAATCAACGAACAAATCGACGAGTCCAAAACACATGCGGCGCAATTTGCCGCCACGCTGGCCAAGGCACAAAAACGCTTTGCCGCGTTGGCCAAAGTCGAAGAGCGCCACGCCAACCATTACAAAGCCCGCTTACAACAAGCCACGGCCTGACCGGCTGCGTTAGCGATACTTCCCCTTTTTTTCACGCGATTTAGGATTTTTCTATGAGCAACGCTTTCAACACCTATGTTTGCATCGTCTGCGGTTTCATTTACGACGAAGCCGCTGGTCGCCCCGAAGACAACATCGCCGCTGGCACGCGCTGGGCCGATGTGCCCGCCGACTGGACCTGCCCGGACTGCGGCGTGGCCAAGGCCGATTTCGAAATGGTCGAGGTCTGAGCATGTCTGACGCCCCCGTGGTGGTGCTGGGCAGCGGCTTGGCCGGCTGGACCAGCATCAAAGAATTTCGCAAGCACGACAGCCAAACCCCTGTGGTTCTGATCACGGCTTCCTCGGGGGATGGCTATCCCAAACCCGCCTTGTCCACGGCATTTGCCCAAGGCAAAACTGCCCCGCAATTGGTCAATGGCCAAGCCGCTGATTTGGCCGCCAGTTTGCATGTGCAATGCCATGCGCACACACGCGCGCACGCTTTGAACTTGGCGAAACAAGAACTGCATACAGACACACAGGTGTTCACCTATAGCCGCTTGGTGCTGGCCCAAGGCGCGGAACCGATTCGTTTACCGCTGGAGGGTGATGCAGCCGACCGGGTTTTGTCGGTGAACCAATGGGCCGATTACGCACAGCTTCGAGAGCGCTTGCAACCCGGCGCACGGGTGTTGATCATGGGTGCTGGCCTCATCGGATGCGAGTTTGCCAATGACTTGGCTGGCGCTGGCTTTCAAGTGCATGTGGTGGATCCGGCAACACGTCCTTTGGCGGCCTTGCTGCCGCCAGCAGCGAGCGAGCCTTTGGCCCAAGCGCTTAGCGCTTTGGGCGTGGTCTGGCATTGGAACAGCCACGTCACCCAAGTTTCGCAACATGGCACCAGCCTGCAAGCACAATTGCACAGCGGTGAGTGTTTGCACGTGGACATGGTGCTGAGTGCCATTGGGTTGCGTCCCGACACCGCATGGCTGGCAGACGCTGGCTTGGCATGCGAGCGTGGCGTGCGGGTGAACCACCAATTACAAACCAGCGACCCGCATGTGTATGCCTTGGGCGATGTGGCGCAATATGCGTCTGCGGGCGACCGTGTGTTGCCTTATGTCATGCCGATCATGACGGCAGCGCGGGCTTTGGGCGCGACGCTGGCGGGCCAGCCCACCGATGTGGTGTTTCCCGTCATGCCGGTGGCAGTGAAAACACCGGCGTTTGCGTTGTTGCTGGCACTGCCAGAGCCAGGCACTGCGGGCCACTGGCAAGCCAGCGAAGAACATGTGTGGCGATTCATGGCGGATGACGGTGGTTGTCGCGGCTTTGTGCTGGGTGGCAAACAAACCGCATTGCGTGCCAAAGCCATGCAATGGCTGGCTGCATGAATACGCCGTTTGCACGCGGCAAGCACTGAGTCAGTCGGGCGGTTGTTCGTTGTATGCTCAGAGAAATTTTTCTCTGCTCCATGCACGTACACCTGTCTTTAGCCCGTTATGCATTTGTTGTCTTGGCCACTGGCATGCTGACAGGCACAGCGATGGCGGAAACCTTGTTGTGGGGCGGTCGTCCTGAGTTCGGGGTGGAATACGAATACGAAAAAATGGCGGACAACCAGAGTAACGGCAACGCCATCACCCTGATCCCCAGTTTGAGTTTCAAGAATGGGCCCATCCACCGCATCGACCTGATGGTTGAGGGTGAACGAGACAAAGAGGTCAGCGGCGGCATCACCAGTTTCAGCAAGCTTTACAAAGTCGCCGTGCGGGTGCGCAAGAATGTGCCCTTACAAGGTGATTTGGGTATGTATTTCCGCGGATTGATTGGGCATGCCAACTCGGACACCGAAAAATATTTCTACGGCTACAGCGATGCAGCACTTCGTTATGAGCACGGTTTTTTTGGCTTCATCATGGGCGTCAGAGTGCAACGCACACTGGATGGCACCAAAGGCCATGACTTGAACAAATTTCGCTTAGGCCCCAGCTTCGATATCGGCGAACACCATGAGTTGGAATTTCGCTGGGCTCGGTCTTGGGATGCACACACCTACGCCCACGAAAGCGATTCATATATCGTCGAATACACGTATAAATTTTGACATTGCCTTGACCGAAAGACCTGCATGAGTGATTCCAAAGTGGCCGCCAACGACCACACCAGCCCTCAAGCCCGTGCGCAATTGCGCAAAGCCGCGCTTGAATACCATGAGTTCCCCACACCCGGCAAAGTCGCGATCCAAGCCACCAAACAATTGGTCAACCAGCACGACTTGTCGTTGGCGTATTCGCCCGGCGTAGCAGCGCCTTGCGAAGAGATTGTCAAAGACCCGAACAACGCTTACAAATACACCAGCCGAGGCAATTTGGTGGCGGTCATCACCAATGGAACGGCCGTGTTGGGCTTGGGTGACATCGGCCCCCTGGCCGCCAAACCGGTGATGGAAGGCAAAGGCGTTCTCTTTAAAAAATTTGCAGGCATCGATGTGTTCGACATCGAGATCAACGAAAAAGACCCCGACAAACTGGTTGACATCATCGCGTCGCTAATGAAAGAACAAGTTAATCATCCTGACCATTATGGTGGTGAAGAAAATCCATATGAAGTAGCCCGTGTTCCATGACGACCAGCACGGCACCGCGATCGTGGTGGGTGCGGCTATTCTCAATGGCCTCAAAGTGGTGGGCAAAGACATCACCCAAGTGAAGTTGGTCGCCTCCGGCGCTGGCGCAGCGGCCCTGGCTTGCTTGGGCATGTTGATCAAACTTGGGATGCCTCGCCAAAACATTTGGGTCACCGATTTGGCGGGTGTGGTGTATGAAGGCCGCACCGAGTTGATGGACGAAGACAAGATCCAGTTCGTGCAAAAAACCGATGCGCGCAGCTTGAGCGACGTGATCGGCAATGCCGATGTGTTTTTGGGTTTGTCTGCCGGTGGCGTGCTCAAACCCGACATGGTCAAAGCCATGGCAGCGCGTCCTTTGATATTGGCGCTGGCCAATCCCACACCTGAAATATTGCCCGAAGAAGTGTTGAAAGTGCGCAGTGACGCGATCATGGCCACGGGTCGCACCGACTACCCGAATCAGGTCAACAATGTGCTGTGTTTCCCGTACATTTTTCGCGGTGCGCTCGACGCGGGCGCCGGCGATCACCCGCAGCCGGTCGAAATCGACCGTGGCCATCAGGTAGCCCGCCAGCACGTCTTCGCTTGCCACGTAGTC